>JASLFY010000122.1 GCA_030150425.1 Yimella sp.
GTGGCGAGGAGGCCGCGCTGTTCGCCGGCGACCTGGTGCGGATGTACCTTCGCTTCGCCGAACACGCGGGCTGGCGCGCCCAGATCACCGACGCCACCGAGTCCGACCTCGGCGGCTACACAGACGTACGCCTGCAGGTGCAGGCGAAGGGCACTCCCGAGCCTGGCAGCGCCCCCTGGGCGCGGTTGAAGTACGAAGGTGGCGTCCACCGCGTGCAGCGCGTTCCGGTCACCGAGTCGCAGGGTCGCATCCACACCTCCGCCGTCGGCGTGCTGGTGATGCCCGACCTGGACGAGGGCGACGACGACGAGATCACCTTCGGTCCGAACGACCTGAAGATCGACGTCTACCGCAGCTCCGGCCCCGGCGGTCAGTCGGTCAACACCACCGACTCCGCGGTCCGGATCACGCACCTGCCGACCGGCACCGTCGTGTCCTGTCAGAACGAGAAGTCGCAGCTGCAGAACAAGGAGTCCGCGCTGCGCGTGCTCAAGGCGCGGCTGCGGCAGATCGAGCAGGAGAAGCGGGACGCCGAGGCGTCCGCGGCACGCCGCTCGCAGGTGCGCTCGATGGACCGCTCGGAGCGGATCCGCACCTACAACTTCCCGGAGAACCGGATCGCCGACCACCGCACCGGCTACAAGTCGTACAACCTCGACGCGGTGCTCGACGGCGATCTGGGCCCGGTCATCGACTCGGCCGTGCAGGCCGACGAGGCGGCGAAGATGGCGGCCGTCGCCGCCGGCGGCGAGTGAACCTGCGCGTCGCGCTGCGCGCCGCCACCGACCGACTCGCGGCCGCCGGCATCGACGGCGCCGCGGCCGACGCGCGCCGGTTGCTGGAGTTCGCGCTCGGCTGCGCGCCCGCCGACCTCGACCGTCGCGCGATCATGGGGCCCGACCTCACCACCGCTGAGGTGGACCGGTTCGTCGAACTGGCCGACGAGCGCGAGCGGCGCATCCCGCTGCAGCACCTCACCGGCCGGGCGCCCTTCCGCCACCTCGAGCTGCACGTCGGGCCGGGCGTGTTCGTGCCCCGTCCGGAGACCGAGTCGATCGTCGACCTCGCGCTCGCCGCGCTGCCGACCGGCGGAACGGTCGTCGACCTCTGCTCCGGCTCCGGCTGTATTCCGTTGTCGCTCAAGGACGAACGGCCCGACGCCACCGTCCTCGGGGTGGAGCTCGACCCCCACGCGTACGCCTGGGCCGAGGGCAACCGCGACCGCCTGAAGCTCGACGTGACGTTGAGACTCGGCGACGCCACGACCGCCTTCCCGGAGTTGGAAGGCGAGGTCGACGTCGTCGTCAGCAACCCGCCGTACATCCCGACCGGGATGGTTCCGGTCGACCCCGAGGTGCGCGACCACGACCCGGAACTGGCGCTGTACGGCGGCAGCGCCGACGGTCTGCGGATCCCGCTCGCTGTCGCAGCCCGCGCGCTCGAGCTGCTGAAGCCGGGCGGCCTGCTGGTCATGGAGCACGCCGAGACGCAGGGGGAGTCGCTGCCCGCGGGGTTGCAGGCCGCCGGATGGGTCGACGTACGCGACGAGCCGGACCTGACCGGTCGGCCACGGTTCGCGGTCGCCCGCAAGCCCTGATCAGGACTCGATCGGCACCACGCTGCAGCCGGTGAGGTCGGCGACGATGTCGCTCGCCTGGGTCGGGCTGATGATCGCGCCCTTGAAGGAGCGCAGCCGGTCCACGTCGCAGGGGCCGAGCCGGGCCCCGCGCAGATCGGCGTCCTTGAGCTTCGCGTCGAACAGGTCGGCCCCGATCAGGTCGCACTCGTCGAAGACCGAGCCGTGGAAGTCGACGGCGCGCAGCGTCGCCTCGGTGAACCGGCAGCCGGTCAGGTCGACATTCGCCAGCACGGCGCCGGTCAGGTTCGCCGCGAACAGGTTGGAGCGTCGGATCGCGAAGCCGAGGCCGCGGGTGCGCTGCAGCGAGGTGCCGGTCATCCGGCAGCCGACGAACAGGGCCTCGCCCAGCAGCGCACCGTCGAGCACCGCGCCGTCCAGCGCGCACTCCTCGAAGGTCACCTCGGTGAGGTCGAGGTCGCGCAGATTCGCCTCGCGCAGGTCGCACCGCAGCAGGGTCACCGGCTCGGTCGCCTGGCGCAGGGCGTCCTGCAGGGCCGCGCGGTCGAGGGTCTCTCCGGTGATCTGCATGGGGCCATACTCGCGGGTCGGCCACCGCCGTCGGCGGCGGCCCGGCAACACCTACGATCGACCCCATGCCGCATGCCGATGTGACCCGTTGTCAGGACGAGGACCGCGAGTGGGTCGCCTGGGCGGTGCGTACGGTCGGCGCCGACGCCAACCGCAGCGCCGACACCCACCTGCTGCCGCTGCACGAAGGCCCCGCGGGCGTCGACCTCTACCTGAAGGACGAGTCGACCCACCCGACCGGCAGCCTCAAGCACCGCCTGGCCCGCAGTCTGTTCCTGTACGCGCTCTGCAACGGCCGCATCTGCCGCAAAAGCGTGGTGGTCGAGGCCAGCAGCGGCTCGACCGCGGTCAGCGAGGCCTACTTCGCGCGGCTGCTCGGGCTGAAGTTCGTCGCGGTCATGCCGCGCACCACCAGCCGGCAGAAGGTCGCACTGATCGAGCGCTACGGCGGGCAGTGCGAGTTCGTCGACGACGGCTCCCAGGTCTACGCCCGGGCGCAGCAGATCGCGCAGGAGTCCGGCGGTCACTACCTCGACCAGTTCACCTACGCCGAGCGGGCGACCGACTGGCGCGGCAACAACAACATCGCCGAGTCGATCTTCGAGCAGATGGCCCACGAACCCCACCCCGTGCCGCGGTGGATCGTGGTCGGCGCCGGCACCGGCGGCACCTCCGCGACCATCGGCCGCTACCTGCGCTACCAGGGCCACGACAGCAAGCTGTGCGTCGTCGACCCGGAGCGGTCGGCGTTCTTCGACGGCTGGGTCGACCAGGATCCCGCGCGGACCGTGACCGGCGGGTCCCGGATCGAGGGCATCGGCCGTCCGCGTACGGAACCCTCGTTCGCGCCCGACGTCGTCGACCGGATGATCAAGGTGCCCGACGCCGCGTCGATCGCGGCGGTCCACTTGCTGCGCGAGCGCACCGGACTGTTCGCCGGTGGTTCCACCGGCACCAACCTGTACGGCGCCCTGCGCCTCGCCTGCGAACTGCGGGCCGCGGGGGAGAGCGGCAGCATCGTCACCCTGCTCTGCGACGGCGGCGAACGCTACGCGCAGACCTACTACGACCCGCAGTGGCTGCGGGACAGCGGTCTGGAGCCGGACCGCTACCGCGCGTTGTTGGAACACGCGTGGGATCACGGCGAGTGGGACGACCGCCTCGCGCCGGCCGGCGCGGATGCGGGAGACTCGTCGGGAGCATCCGGCGACACGATCGCCACCACCGACCGAAGGAGTGACGGGTGAGTCCGGTCTTCGACTGCGCCACCGACCAGGGGCGAGCGGACGGCATCGCGGCCGCAGCCGCCGCGGCCCGGGCCGGACAGTGCGTGATCATGCCGACCGACACGGTCTACGGCATCGGCACCGACGCGTTCAGCGCGGCGGGCGTCGAGGCCGTCCTGGCCGCCAAGGGGCGCGGGCGTGACAAGCCATCCGCGGTGCTGATCGCCGACCGCGCCGCCGTCGACGGGCTCGCCACCTCGGTGCCGTCGTACGCCCGCCGGTTGATGGACGCCTTCTGGCCCGGCGGTCTCACCCTGATCTTCCGGGCGCAGCCGACGCTCGCCTGGGACCTCGGTGACACGAACGGCACCGTCGGGTTGCGTCAGCCCGACGACGAGCTGGCGCTGGAGCTGCTGCGCGAGGTCGGCCCGATGGCCGTCACCTCCGCCAACCGCACCGGCCAGGCGCCGGTCACCACGATCACCGACGCCGGGTTCGCGTTCGGCCCGGCGGTCGAGGTCTACCTCGACGCCGGCACCCGCGAGGGCGGCGAGCCGTCGACCATGCTCGACTGCACCAAAGCCGACCCGGTCCTGCTGCGCCACGGCGCGATCAGCGCCGACCGGCTGCGCGAGGTGCTCGGCGACGTCGAACTGATCGACCCGTACGCCGACCCGGAGCCGGCCCCGATCGACCTGGCGAAACCGGCCGACGACGCGGATGTCGCCGACGAGGCCGAGAACGAGGTCCCGATCGACGGACCCACCGAACCAGCCGAAGAACCCGCTGATCCACCCCGTACCCCTGACTCCGATGACCCCGAGCAAAGGTGACCCGATGACCACGCCCTTCTACGGCCCCGACTTCGATGCCCTGCAGCAGTTCGACCCGGACATCGCCGGTGTGTTGCTGTCCGAGGTCGACCGCATCCGCGGCGGCCTGCAGTTGATCGCCAGCGAGAACCTCTCCAGCCCGGCGGTCATCACCGCGCTCGGGTCGACGCTGACCAACAAGTACGCCGAGGGCTACCCGGGCCGCCGCTACTACGGCGGTTGCTCGGAGGTCGACAAGGCCGAGACGATCGCGATCGAGCGCGCCAAGGAGCTGTTCGGCGCCGACCACGCGAACGTGCAGCCGCACTCCGGCGCGAGCGCCAACCAGGCGGTCTACGGCGCGTTCATGCAGCCGGGCGACACGATCCTGGGCATGGCCCTGCCGATGGGTGGCCACCTGACCCACGGCACCAAGGTCAGCTTCTCCGGCAAGTGGTTCAACGCCGTCCACTACGGCGTCGACAAGCAGACCGAGGACATCGACTACGCCGAGGTCGAGCGCCTCGCCAAGGAGCACCGCCCGAAGGTGATCCTGGCCGGTGGCTCCGCGATCCCGCGGCTGATCGACTTCGAGTTCTTCCGCAAGCTCGCCGACGAGATCGGCGCGATCTTCTGGGTAGACGCGGCCCACTTCATCGGCCTGGTCGCCGGCAAGGCGATCCCCAGCCCGGTGCCGTACGCCGACGTCGTCACCTTCACCACCCACAAGGTCCTGCGCGGACCGCGCTCCGGCGCGCTGGTCTGCAAGGAGGAGCACGCCGCGAAGCTGGACAAGGCCGTGTTCCCGATGATGCAGGGCGGCCCGCAGATGCACACCATCGCGGCGAAGGCCGTGAACTTCAAGGAGTGCGCGACGCCGGAGTACGCCGCGTACGCCCAGCAGGTCATCGCCAACGCCCAGCAGTTGGCAACCTCGCTCGGTGAGCTCGGCATCCGCCCGACCACCGGGGGCACCGACACCCACCTGTCGTTGCACGACCTGCAGGGCGTCGGGGTCACCGGTGCCGACGCCGAGAAGCGCGCCGACGCCGCCGGAATCGTGTTGAACAAGAACGCGATCCCGTTCGACCCGCAGAAGCCGAACGTTGCGTCGGGCATCCGCGTCGGCACCCCCTCGGTGACCACCCAGGGCATGGGCGTCGACCAGATGAAGACCGTCGCCGAGCTGATCCACAAGGCCGTGACCGCCTCGGACGGAACCCCGGACCACCCGGTGGCACAGGAAGTCCGCGCCGGCGTCCAGGAGCTCGTGACCCAGTTCCCGGCCTACCCGCGCTGACGCCGGACACGGAGGAGTCGAACTTCCCGCATGCGCGAATACCTGCTGGTCTGTGTGGTCGCCGCGGCCATCACCTTCATCACGACACCGGCCGTACGCCGGTTCGCGGTGCGGTTCGGTGCGGTGACCCCGGTACGGGGACGGGATGTGCATTCCGTCCCCGTGCCCAGACTGGGCGGGGTCGGCATGCTGTTCGGCTTCCTCGCCGCGACCCTGGTCGCGACGCGGTTGCCGTACCTGTCCCAACTGTTCGACAACCCGACGCTGTACGGCGTCATCGTCGGGGCGCTGATCATCACCGTCCTGGGGGCGGTGGACGACTTCATCGAGATCGACGCGATCACCAAGTTCGCCGGTCAGATGATCGCCGCCGGCGTGATGGCGTTCGCCGGCGTGCAGATGATCACGGTGCCGTACGGCAACGCGCAGACCGTGCTGCCGCAGGAGATCCTGGTCCCGCTGACGATCTTCATCGTGATCGCCAGCACCAACGCGGTGAACTTCGTCGACGGGCTCGACGGCCTGGCCGCGGGCATGGTCGCCATCGCGGCCGCGGCGTTCTTCGTGTGGGTCTACACCGCGAGCCCGCCGAACTTCGATCCGCCGTCGGTCTTCTCGACCTCGGCGTTCCTGACCGCGGTCATCGTGGGCTGTTGCGCAGGCTTCCTGCCGCACAACTTCCACCCCGCGAAGCTGTTCATGGGTGATGCCGGCGCGCTGCTGCTCGGCCTGCTGCTGGCAGCGGCCACCATCACCTTCACCGGCAACTTCGACCCGAGCTCGAGCCCGCAGCGGGCGACGGCGCTGGTGGCGTTCTGGTTGCCGATCGCGTTGCCGCTGTCGATCCTGGCGGTGCCGATCCTCGACGTGATCCTGGCGATCCGCCGGCGCGGGGTGAAGTTCTGGAAGCCCGACGCCAAGCACCTGCACCACCGGATGCTCGGCATCGGCCACCCGCACCGCCAGGCGGTGATGCTCTTCTACCTGTGGTCGGCCTCGGTCTCCGGGGGAGTCCTGGCCTTCGCGTTCCTTCGCGTGGAGTACGCCATGCTGGTCCTGGTGGGCGGTCTCGCGCTGAGTTTCGCCCTCACTGTCGGCTTGCCCAAGTTGGGCCGTAACCGGACTTTGTGATAGTTTTCACAAAGTCCGAACTGGTCAGTTCGAACCACTCAGACGCCCGACCCCGCCCCCGATGAGGAGCCCCGTGGCCAGCGCCGAAAACCCAGTCGCCATTCGTGGCGCGGCTTCCCCCGCGAAGCCGATGTTCGCAGCGATGCTGCGGGCCGGGGTTCTCGTGTCGGCCGTGGCCTTCCCGGTCGTGGTGATCGCCTTCTGGCTGATCCGCGGCACCGGGGGAGCCGGGGGAGCGGCGCTCGGCGCCCTGCTGGCGATCGTCTTCTTCGCCGCCGGCCTCTTGGTCATGACCAAGGTCATCAACGAGCAGCCGATCTCGGTGCTCACCGGCGCGATCACCGTCTACCTCGGCCAGGTCCTCTTCCTCGGCGTGATCATCCTCGCGCTGTCCGGTCAGGACTGGCTCGACACCACCGCGTTCGGCCTCTCCGTCCTGATCATCGCCCTGCTCTGGCAGGTCGCCCAGGTCGCCGCGTTCATCCGCGCTCCGAAGCCGGTCTACGACCTGCCGGAGTCCGAGAAGGACGGGGGTGTCGCCTGATGGCCGACATCGATCCGAAGAACCTCTTCGGCCACCCGACAGGTGCCATGGAGGACGGCGAACCCGCTCCGGAAGCCGGCGCCTGGGGCGTCACCAGCTACCTCATCTCCGGCCCGTTGATGCTCGGTGGTGTCGGCTGGTTGCTGGACCACTGGCTCGGCACGGGTTTCCTGCTGCCGATCGGGATCCTGGCCGGAATGGCCCTGTCGATGTACGTGATCTGGGTCCGGTACGGTACGGGGTGAGCTGGTGGGAACGACGAATGGCCGAGCCGCTACGGAAGCACCCCGGCACATCAAGTACGACGAACACTCTGCCCGCTCAAGTTGGAAGTTGACTGAGGAGATCCTGTGAGCACGAACTCGCTGGCCGCACTGGCGGTGGCGTCCGACGGTGGCTACGAAGCGCCGTCACCCCATGAGTTCTGGCAGCCGCTGATCGGCTCCGGGCACTTCGCCTTCACCCGGCCGATGCTGCTGATGGCGATCTCGGTCGTTCTCATCGCGGGCGTCCTCATCGCCACCACGCGCAAGGCCGCCGTCGTCCCGGGCAAGGGGCAGTGGTTCACCGAGCAGCTCTACGGATTCGTCCGCAACGGCATCGCCGGCGACATCATCGGCACCAAGAACTTCCTGAAGTACGTCCCGCTGCTGTTCAGCCTGTTCATGATCATCCTGGTGAACAACCTGTTCGGCATCGTCCCGTTCTTCAACTACCCGACGATGGGCCGCGTCGGCTTCCCGATCGCGCTGACCCTGGTCGTCTACGTGATCTACCACGCCATGGGTATCAAGGAGAAGGGCGTCGGTGGCTACCTCAAGGGCCTTTTCCCGCCGGGTCTGCCCAAGCCGATCTACGTGCTGGTCGGTCCGCTGGAGCTGATCACCTACTTCATCACCCGCCCGGTCACCCTGGCGCTGCGACTCTTCGGCAACATGTTCGCCGGTCACATGCTCCTGCTGCTGTTCATCACCGGTGGCGAGTACATGGTCCTGCACGGCAGCTTCGGCATCAAGATCGCTGGTGGTGGCTCGTTCATCCTCGCGTTCGTGATGACCGCCTTCGAGGCGCTGATCGAGTTCCTGCAGGCCTACATCTTCACGATGCTCGCCGCGACCTACATCGCCGACGCGATCTCGCACGAGCACTGAGCAGGACCACTGACCACCGCTCGCAGAGCGGTCCGCACAACAACTGAATCAGTACACAGACTTCGCCTGGTGAAGTGCCAGGCGGGACCACAGAAACAAACACGAAAGAGAGTTCATCGTGAGTGGCAACATCGCGATCCTCGGCTACGGCCTGTCGGCCATCGGCCCCGGTGTCGGTATCGGCCTCATCTTCGCCGCGTACATCAACGGCGTCGCTCGCCAGCCGGAGTCCCGCAGCATGCTGCAGTCGATCGCCATTCTGGGCTTCGCGCTCGCCGAGGCGCTCGCCATCTTCGGTCTGGTTCTCGCCTTCGTCTTCAAGTGATCGGCTGAGCCCCGGAATTTCCCTTGCAGCGCGGTGAGCTCGCTGCGAATCCGCTGCCGAATTAGGAGAAACGTATGCACAACCTGGCCGTGACGACGCTGAGCGTCGTGGCTGAGGAGGCGCCGGGCACCAAGACCCCGATCCTGCCGGCCTACGGCGAGCTGATCTTCAGCCTGATCGCCTTCGCGATCCTGTTCCTGTTGATCAAGAAGTTCGTCGTGCCGAACCTGGAGAAGGCCTACGCCGAGCGCCGCGCCGCCATCGAGGGCGGAATGGAGCAGGCTCAGGCCGCTCAGAAGGAAGCCGAGTCCGCCAAGCACGAGTACGAAGCGCAGCTGGCTTCGGCCCGTGACGAGGCCGCGAAGATCCGCGAGGACGCGCGCGCCCAGGGTGCGCAGATCGTCGAGGAGTCGCGGGCTCAGGCCCAGGCCGAAGCGGCCCGCATCGTGGAGGCCGGTCACCGGCAGACCGAGGCGGAGCGTCAGCAGGCCGCCGCGTCGCTGAAGAGCGACGTGGGTCGGATGTCGACCGACCTCGCCAGCAAGATCGTCGGTGAGTCGCTGCACGACGAGACCCGTCAGAAGGGCATCGTAGAGCGGTTCCTGGCCGAGCTGGAGTCCGGTTCGGTCAAGCCGACGAAGATCGGTTCCGAGGCAGGCAACTGATGCAGGGCGCTTCCCGGACCGCACTCGCCGCCGTACGAGCATCGCTGGGCACCACCCTCACCGGTGGCGCCGACGCGGGGGAGACCTCGCGGGAGTTGTTCGCCGCGACCGACGTCCTCGACGGCAACGCCTCGCTGCGTCGCGCGTTGACCGACCCGACCCAGCAGGGCGCCCAGCGCTCGAAGCTGGTCGAGACCCTGTTCCAGGGCAAGGTCAGCGCCGGCGTGCTGGGGCTGCTGCGCGAGGTCGCCGAGCAGCGGTGGAGCAGCGACCGTGACGCCTCCGACGCGGTCGAGCACCTCGCGGTCGCCGCGGCCTTCGCCGCAGCCGACCGTCGTGGCGCCATCGACGCCGTCGAGGAGCAGCTGTTCCGCTTCGAACGGACCGTCGCCGGTGATGCCGACCTGCGTGACGCCTTCATGGACCGCCAGCGGTCCGGCAAGGACAAGGCAGGTCTGGTCAACACCCTGCTCGACGGCAAGGCGGAGCCGGAGACGGCTTACCTCGCCGGTCGCGCCGCGGAGCACCCGCGTGGGCGCCGCTACGAGCGCACCCTCGAGGAGTACCTCGCGGTGGCTGCCTCCGTACGCCAGCAGTTGACGGCCGTCGTGACGGCCGCCGTACCGCTGTCGGACGAGCACCGGGAGCGCCTCGGTCGTGCCCTGCACGGCATCTACGGGCGCGATGTCATGACGAACGTCGTGGTCGACCCTGCGGTCGTCGGCGGCATCCGTGTCCAGGTCGGTGACGAGGTCATCGACGGAACCACTCTGAGTCGGTTGGAGGACGTTCGCCGCAATCTGGCGAACTGAGACCTCCGACTGGCGTACCTCGCCATTCACTGACGCACTTGAGCAACGGGCCACGGCCCACCATGAAGGAGAAGATGATGACGGAGCTCTCCATCCGTCCGGAAGAGATTCGGGCAGCGCTCGACGGCTACGTGCAGTCGTACGAGCCGGGTGCCGCCTCCCGTGACGAGGTAGGCCAGGTCAGCGACGCCGCCGACGGCATCGCACACGTCGAGGGTCTGCCGACCGCGATGACCAACGAACTGCTGCAGTTCGAGGACGGCACGCTCGGCCTCGCGCTGAACCTCGACGTCCACGAGATCGGTGTGGTCGTCCTGGGCGACTACGACGGCATCGAAGAGGGCCAGACGGTCAAGCGCACCGGCGAGGTCCTCTCGGTCCCGGTCGGTGACGAGTTCCTCGGTCGCGTGGTGGACCCGCTGGGTCAGCCGATCGACGGCCTCGGCGAGATCAAGGCCGAGGGTCGCCGCGAGCTGGAGCTGCAGGCTCCGAACGTGGTCTCCCGCAAGTCGGTCCACGAGCCGATGATGACCGGCATCAAGGCCATCGACTCGATGACCCCGGTCGGCCGCGGTCAGCGTCAGCTGATCATCGGTGACCGCAAGACCGGCAAGACCACGATCGCCACCGACACGATCATCAACCAGAAGCAGTACTGGGAGACCGGCGACCCGAACAAGCAGGTTCGCTGCATCTACGTCGCGATCGGTCAGAAGAACTCGACCGTCGCCGAGGTGCGCGGCACCCTCGAAGAGGCCGGCGCGATGGAGTACACCACCATCGTCAACGCCCCCGCGGGTGACCCGGCCGGCTTCAAGTACCTCGCGCCGTTCACCGGTTCCGCCATCGGTCAGCACTGGATGTACCAGGGCAAGCACGTCCTGATCGTCTTCGACGACCTGAGCAAGCAGGCCGAGGCCTACCGCGCCATGTCGCTGCTGCTGCGCCGCCCGCCGGGCCGCGAGGCCTACCCGGGTGACGTCTTCTACCTGCACTCGCGTCTGCTCGAGCGCTGCGCGAAGCTGTCGGACGAGCTCGGCGCTGGTTCGATGACCGGTCTGCCGATCATCGAGACCAAGGCCGGTGACGTCTCGGCGTACATCCCGACCAACGTCATCTCGATCACCGACGGCCAGATCTTCCTGCAGGCCGACCTGTTCAACGCCAACCAGCGTCCGGCGGTCGACGTGGGTATCTCCGTCTCCCGTGTCGGTGGTTCCGCGATGACCAAGGCGATGAAGGCCGTCACCGGTTCGATCAAGGTCGATCTCGCCCAGTTCCGCGAGATGCAGGCCTTCGCGATGTTCGCCTCGGACCTCGACGCCGCCTCGCGTCGTCAGCTGTCCCGCGGTGAGCGCCTGATGGCCATGTTCAAGCAGCCGCAGAACTCGCCGTACCCGATGGAGGAGCAGGTCGCCTCGATCTGGGCCGGCACCACCGGTCAGTTCGACGACATCGCCACCGAGGACGTGCAGCGCTTCGAGAACGAGTGGATCGACTACCTGCGTCGCAACAACAGCGACTTCCTGTCCGCGGTCCGCGAGAGCACCAAGCTCGACGACGACGGCAAGAAGACGCTCGAGAACGCGATGGCGGAGTTCAAGAAGGAGTTCCGCGCCACCCCCGAACACGGTGGTGAGGGTTCCGAGCAGTTCGACGAGCTCACCCAGGACCAGATCAACCAGCAGCAGATCGTCAAGCAGAAGCACTGAGCTTCGCTCGACATCCACTGACGGTTCGACAAGGAAGGAAGGCCCATGGGAGCGCAGCAGCGGATCTACCGCCAGCGCATCCGGTCGGTCCAGGCCACCAAGAAGATCACGCGCGCGATGGAGCTCATCGCCGCGTCCCGGGTGGTCAAGGCACGACAGGCGGTTGAGCGCTCGACGCCGTACGCGGTGGCGCTCACCCGTGCGCTGTCGGCCGTGACCGGCCGTACGGATGTGGACCACGTGTTGACCACCGAACGCGAGAACCCGAAGCGGGCCGCGGTCGTGGTGCTCACCGCGGACCGCGGTCTGGCCGGGTCGTACTCGGTCAACGCGATCAAGCGCAGCGGTGAGTTGATCGAGCACCTCACCCAGGGCGGAATCGAGCCGGTTCCGTTCCTGGTGGGGCGCAAGGCGGTCAGCTACTACAAGTTCCGCCGCCGGGAGTTCGCCGCGGAGTGGACGGGCTTCACCGACAGCCCGACCGCCGAGGTGGCCCGGGAGATCGGCCGTCGCCTGGCCGAGGAGTTCATGAAGGGCTCCGAGAAGGGCGGCGTCGACGAGGTCCACATCGTCTACACCCGGTTCAAGAACATGGTGACGCAGGAGCCGACCGTGCTGCGGCTGCTCCCGTTGGAGGTCGTGGAAGGTGAGGCCGACGCCGATGGCGACGGTCATCCCGACGGCCCGTTGCCGCTGTTCGAGTTCGAGCCGAACCCGGAAGCTGTGCTGGAGGCCCTGCTGCCGAAGTACATCGAGTCCCGGATCTTCAACGCGCTGCTGCAGTCGGCGGCCTCGGAGCTCGCTGCCCGTCAGCGCGCGATGAAGTCGGCGACCGACAACGCCACGGAACTCATCAACACGTACACCCGACTGGCCAACCAGGCCCGTCAGGCCGAAATCACCCAAGAGATCAGCGAGATCGTTGGCGGCGCCAGCGCCCTCGCGGACGCCGGCTGAGCGCCACAGGACGAAGGAATATCAATGAGCACTGTTGCTACCGAGCACGAGGCCGCCCCGGCCCAGCAGCCCGGCGGTGTCGGTCGCATCTCGCGTGTGATCGGCCCGGTCGTCGACGTGGAGTTCAGCGTCGACACGATGCCGGAGATGTACAACCTGCTGACCACCGAGGTCGACCTCGGTGCCGGCAAGAAGAAGGTCAACCTCGAGGTCGCCCAGTTCATCGGCGACAACATGATCCGCGCCGTCTCGCTGCAGCCGACCGACGGTCTGGTGCGCGGCTCGGCGGTGCAGGACACCGGCGGCCCGATCTCCGTGCCGGTCGGTGAGGTCACCCTCGGCAAGGTCTTCAACGCCACCGGTGACTGCCTGAACCTGGAGGAGGGCCAGACCCTCGAGGTCACCGAGCGGTGGGGCATCCACCGCAAGGCGCCGGCCTTCGACCAGCTCGAGTCGAAGACCACCATGTTCCAGACCGGCATCAAGGTCATCGACCTGCTGACGCCGTACGTGCAGGGTGGAAAGATCGGTCTGTTCGGTGGTGCCGGTGTCGGCAAGACCGTTCTGATCCAGGAAATGATCGCCCGTGTGGCCCGCGACCACGGTGGTGTGTCGGTGTTCGCCGGTGTCGGTGAGCGCACCCGTGAGGGCAACGACCTGATGGTCGAGATGGAGGAGGCCGGGGTTCTCGGTCAGACCGCCCTCGTCTTCGGTCAGATGGACGAGCCGCCGGGCACGCGTCTGCGCGTCGCCCTGTCGGCCCTCACGATGGCGGAGTACTTCCGCGACGTGAAGAACCAGGACGTGTTGTTGTTCATCGACAACATCTTCCGGTTCACCCAGGCCGGTTCGGAGGTGTCGACCCTGCTCGGTCGTATGCCGTCCGCGGTGGGTTACCAGCCGACGCTGGCCGACGAGATGGGCCTCCTGCAGGAGCGCATCACCTCGACCCGCGGTCACTCGATCACCTCGATGCAGGCGATCTACGTCCCAGCCGACGACTACACCGACCCGGCTCCGGCGACGACCTTCGCCCACCTCGACGCGACCACCGAGCTCTCGCGTGACATCGCGTCGATGGGTATCTACCCGGCCGTGGACCCGCTGACCTCGACGTCGCGCATCCTCGACCCGCGGTACATCGCCAAGGACCACTACGAGACCGCGGTCCGGATCAAGGGAATCCTGCAGCGCAACAAGGAGCTGCAGGACATCATCGCGATCCTCGGTATCGACGAGCTCAGCGAAGAGGACAAGATTCTCGTCAACCGCGCCCGTCGTATCCAGCGCTTCCTGTCGCAGAACACCTACGTCGCCAAGCAGTTCACCGGCATCGAGGGTTCGACGGTTCCGCTGGAGGACACCATCGAGGCGTTCACCAAGATCGCCGACGGTGACTACGACCACGTCCCCGAGCAGGCGTTCTTCATGTGCGGTGGGCTCGACGACGTCGAGCGCAAGGCCAAGGAGCTGGAGGGCTGATCTCAGCCTCCTGTTCGTCGAAGGCCCCCAGGTGTCATGCCTGGGGGCCTTCGCCGTACGCTGAGCGCTCGTGAACGGACTGGGATGGACGCTGCACGGTGACGGCCGATCGATCGCCGAGGGTGAGGTGGTCGCACCCGACGAACGGCTGGCCTGGCCGCTGACCATCGGGATCGGCGCACAACACATCGTCGCGATGTTCGGCGCGACCTTCCTGGTGCCGCTGCTGACCGACTTCCCGCCGGCCACCACGCTGTTCTTCTCCGGCATCGGCACGATGATCTTCCTGCTGCTGACCGCGGGACGGGTGCCGTCGTACCTGGGGTCCTCGTTCGCGTTCATCGCGCCGATCGGTGCCGCCACCAACGAGCACGGCATGGGCGGCGCGCTGGGTGGGGTGCTGGTGACCGGCGTCGCGCTGGCTCTGGTCGGCCTGGTGGTGCAGGTTGCCGGAGCCGCCTGGCTGCGCTGGCTGATGCCGCCGCTGGTCACCGGTGCGATCGTCGCGTTGATCGGCCTGAACCTGGCGCCGGCCGCCTGGCTCAACGTCAAGTCGTCGCCGGTGACCGCCACTGCAACGATCGCCGTGATCGCACTGGTGACGGTGCTGGTCAAGGGGCTGCTGGGCCGCCTGGCGATCCTGATCGGTGTCGCCGCCGGTTACCTGGTGGCGGTGCTGCGCGGCGAGGTGAACTTCGCCCCCGTACGCAGTGCCGACTGGATCGGGATGCCGACCTTCCACGCCCCGAGCTTCCACGCCTCGGTGATCGTGTTCTTCCTGCCGGTGGTGCTGGTGTTGGTGGCCGAGAACATCGGTCACGTGAAGTCGGTGGCCCAGATGACCGGTCGCGACCTGGACGACGTGTCCGGGCGCGCACTGATGGCCGACGGGCTGGCCACCACACTGGCCGGCCTGGGCGGCGGTTCCGGCACCACGACGTACGCGGAGAACATCGGCGTGATGGCCGCGACCAAGGTCTACTCGACCGCAGCGTACTGGGTGGCGGCGATCGGCGCGCTGCTGCTGAGCGTCTGCCCGAAGTTCGGCGAGGCCGTGGCCACGGTTCCGCTGGGCGTGCTCGGCGGCGCCGGAACGGTGCTGTACGGGATGATCGGCCTGCTCGGTGCGCGGATCTGGATCGAGTCGCGGGTCGACCTGGCCAACCCGATCAACCTGACCTCCGCGGCGATCGGGCTGATCATCGGCATCGGCAACTACACCTGGAAGATCGGCTCGCTGACGTTCACCGGCATCGCGTTGGGCACGATCGCAGTGCTGCTCTGCTACCACGTGATGCGCGGGCTGAACCGGCTCACCGGAGCCGTCGCCGACCCGGAGTTGCCGGTCAAGGCCTGACCCCGCCCGAGCCGTTCATGGGCACACCTCCCCTGGGGAAGGTGTGCCCATGGTCGTCGTGGCACCCCGCGCTGCACGCTTCCCTCACAACCGCGAACCGGCACGCAAGCAGGTGATTTAGGGGATCATCTCGCCGGCTCGCCCAAGGGGGAGTCATGAACATTCGGATGCGTACGACGGCACTCGGGCTGGTCGCCGCGACGGCACTCAGCGGGGTCGGCATGGCGGTCGCATCGACCGCCGGCGCCGCCACCCGCAGCTGCACCTCGACCACACCGGCGAGCAGCCGGCCGGTGTTGCGGTACGCCGACCACGGCAGCTGCGTCACGCAGGCGCAGCTGCGGCTGCGGGCGTACGGGGCTTCGATCAGCACCGACGGCAGCTTCGGCCCGGCGACGCTCGCCGCGGTGAAGTCCTTCCAGCGGGCCCGCGGCCTGCAGGTCGACGGGGTCGTCGGCCCGATCACCTGGTCGCGGCTGCTGGCCGGCGCCTCCACCACGCCGCCGCCCAGCACGCCGCCGGCGACCTACCGCGCCAGCCGGTGCGGGAACAACGGCGACAAGGTGCTGCTCGTCTTCGACGACACGTCGCCGAGCATGAGCAGTTTCCGCACCCTGGTCGACACCGCCCGTGCGAACGGCATCGGCATCGGTGTCGCCCCGAACGGCAACGCGGTCGCGGCCGGCCGCGCCGACCCGGCGTACGCCCGGGCGCGGGGGATGCTGGTCGTGGACCACACGTACGACCACAAGGACCTGACGACGCTGTCGAACGCGGGCGTGGCGTGGGAGATCACCCGCCCGCAGGTCAACAGCAACTACGTGCGGCCGCCGTACGGCGCCACCAACGCTCGGGTCAACGGGATCCTGTCCCAGTACGGCAAGTACAACTGCCTGTGGAACCTGGACCCGCGCGACTGGGACGGGCGGTCGGCGTACAGCGCGGCGGACTACATCATCCGCAACGCCAAGCCGGGCAGCACCGCGGTGGTCCACCTGAACCACCTCGGCCGTACGCCGGCGACGCTGGCCTACATCAAGCGCGGCCTGGCGAACCGGGGGATCGCGATGTGCGCCCCGTGGCCGG
>JASLFY010000169.1 GCA_030150425.1 Yimella sp.
CCGGTCATGCCGGAGAGCTTGTCGTACATCCGGAAGTAGTTCTGGAGGGTGATGGTGGCCATCGTCTGGTTCTCGTTCTGGATCTCCACCCCCTCCTTGGCCTCGATCGCCTGGTGCATGCCCTCGTTGTAACGACGACCGGCGAGCATGCGGCCGGTGTGCTCGTCGACGATCAGGATCTCGCCGTTCGCGACGACGTAGTCCTTGTCCTTCTTGAACAGTTCCTTGGCCTTGATGGCGTTGTTCAGGTAGCCGATCAGCGGGGTGTTCTCCGCCTGGTAGAGGTTGTCGATGCCGAGCAGGTCCTCGACCTTCTCGATACCCGACTCCATGACACCGACGGTCTTCTTCTTCTCGTCGATCTCGTAGTCGCCGTCGCCCGGCTTGTTCTCGCCGGCCTTCTTCGGGGCGCAGTCGAGGTGCTCGACGATCTTGGCGAACTCGACGTACCAGCGGGTGGCGCCGTCGGCCGGGCCGCTGATGATCAGCGGGGTGCGGGCCTCGTCGATCAGGATCGAGTCGACCTCGTCGACGATCGCGAAGTTGTGGCCGCGCTGCACCAGCTCGTCGGTCGACCACGCCATGTTGTCGCGCAGGTAGTCGAAGCCGAACTCGTTGTTCGTGCCGTACGTGATGTCCTTGAGGTACTCCGCGCGGCGCTGGTCCGGGGTCATCGACGCCAGGATGCAGCCGGTCTCCAGACCGAGCATGCGGTGGACGCGGCCCATCAGCTCGGACTGGTACTCGGCGAGGTAGTCGTTGGTGGTGACGACGTGCACGCCCTTGCCGGTCAGCGCGTTGAGGTACGAGGGCAGGGTCGCGACCAGGGTCTTGCCCTCACCGGTCTTCATCTCGGCGACATTGCCCAGGTGCAGCGCCGCGCCTCCCATCAGCTGCACGTCGAAGTGCCGCTTGCCGATGGTGCGGACGCTGGCCTCGCGCACGGCCGCGAACGCCTCGGGGAGGATGTCGTCGAGGGTTTCCCCGTCTGCCAACCGCTTCTTGAACTTGTCGGTCTCCTCGCGCAGTTCTGCGTCGGTGAGGCCCTTGAAGTCGTCCTCCAGCAGGTTGACCTGCGCCGCGAGGCCCTGCAGTCGCTTGACGGTGCGACCTTCCCCGGCCCGCAGGACCTTCTCGACAACCTTCGGCACTTCTTGCTCCTCCGTAGTGGACAGACCCACCAAGACTAGACGCCCCTGGCCGGGCGGCAGACCAACGGCCCACGCGGGCGCCGGATTCCGCCCGCACGACCAGCCGATTATGCGGTGGCGGCGCGCGGTGCGCTCTGGTTGGTTGGGGCCATGGCCACCTCCTCCCCCGGCGCCGTGCCCGTTCTCACCGACGGAGTCGTGCGGCTGCGTGCGCACCGCGCGGACGACGCCGCCGGGTTGATCGCCTTCGCCAACGACCCGCGCTCGATGCGCTGGATCCCGCTGCCGCATCCGTACGGTCCGCAGCAGGCCGGGGAGTTCCTGCAACACACCCGCGCGAACTGGGCCGCGGACCCGGTCCACCCGACCTGGGCGATCGAGGTCGACGGGCGGTTCGCCGGCGGAATCAACCTGCATCCGCGCGGCCCGGGCGGTTACGAGGTCGGCTACTCCGCCCATCCGGACGCCCGCGGGCGAGGCGTCGTGGGCCGCGCCGCGCGACTGGCCTGCGACTACGCCTTCAGCCAGCTGGGCGCCCGCACCGTCACCTGGCGCGCCGCCCGCGGCAACTTCGCCTCGTGGCGGGTCGCCTGGTCGGCCGGGTTCACCTTCGACGCGGTCGTGCCGGCCATGCACCACGACACGTTGTACGAACACCTCGACGGGCTCTGGATCGGTCACCGACACGCCGACGAACCCGCGACCCCGCGGCGGCCGTGGTGGGAGCCGGCGGAGTTGACCGGGGACCGCGTACGACTGCGGGCCTGGCGCGACGACGACGCCCCGACGGACTCCCCCGCCGACGACGTACGCCTGACCGCGCAGGAGTTGCCGACGCCGGACTGCTTTGCCGACTGGCTGCTCGACCGGCGCACCGAGCAGGCGATCGGCCGGGCGGTGAACTGGTGCATCGCCGACGCCGCGACCGACGAGGCGCTCGGACACCTGCAGATCGGCCGTCTGGACGAGGAGTTCATCCACAGGACCGGCGCGGTCGCGTACTGGCTGCTGCCGAGCGCCCGGCGCCGCGGGCTGCTGCAGGAGGCGCTCGACCTGGCGGTCCCCCACGCCTTCACCCCGCGTACGGACATCGCCGGGACGACCGGGCTCGGGCTGCGCCGGTTGCAGGCGGGCATCGACAGCCGGCCTCAGCCGTCACGCCGGGCGCTGCTGCGCGCCGGGTTCCGGTTCTGGGGCGCCGAGCGGGAGGTTCTCGGCTACGGCGGCGACACCGGCCACGACGCCGAGTCGTTCGAGTTGCTGGCCACCGACGACCGCGACGCCCAGCGGATCACCCCGTTGGAGGTGCCCGAACTGCGGACCGAGCGCCTGCTGCTGCGCGCGTGGACCGAGGCCGACGCACCCGGCCCCGACCAGGTCACCGACGCCGACGCCCGCCGCTTCATGGCGAACGAACTGCCCACTGCGGCAACGTTTCCCGCGTCGTTGCTCAGGCGTGAGCAGGGCGCCGACCGCGGGACGTCGGTCACGTGGTGCATCACCGAGGCCGCGACCGGCGCGGTGCTGGGCAACATCGGTCTGTTCGCCATCGGCGACGGGGCGGCCGGCAGCGCGGGGCTGGGCTATTGGCTGTGGCAGACGGCCCGCGGACACGGGTACGCCGGTGAGGCGGCCGCCGCGGTCCTCGCCCACGCGCGCGGACCGATGGGCCTGACCCGCCTGCACGCGGAGACCGACCTGGACAACATCCCCTCGCAGCGGGTGTTGCTGCGCCTCGGGTTCCGGCAGTGGGGCGCTGACCACGCCGCGTACACGAACGCGGACGGGTCGGTCACCGACGGCGCGTACTTCGAACTGCTGCCCGACGCCGCGGCGTCGACCGCCGACCTGCCCGCGGTGATCCACGGCGACGGCGTACGGCTGCGGCCGCTGCGTCGCGACGACGTCGACCGCGCCTGGGAGGCGTCGGTCGACCCGGCGTACGTCTGCTGGCTGGACGGCGACGCGAACCTCACCCGCGAACGCACCCGGGACTGGATCGCGCGGGTGCGGCCGGCGACCGCGCGGGAACAGCGGTGGGCGATCACCGGGCCGGACTCGGACGAGTTCGCCGGATGCATCACGGTGCAGGGCGTCGAGCCGCGGACCGGCGCGGGCGAGATCGGTTACTGGTTGCACCCCGACGCCCGGGGCCGCGGGTTGGCGACGCGTGCCGTACGCGCCCTGGTCGACCACGCCTTCTCCCCCGCCGGTCTCGACCTGCGCCGGCTGTCGCTCAACGTGGCCGACGGCAACGAGGCGTCGCTGCGGGTCGCTCGGGCGAGCGGGTTCACCCCGAGCGGGCGCGACCGGGCGGCGGAGCCGCTCGGCGACGGACGGGTCGTCGACCTGCTGCGCTTCGAGCGGTTGCGGGAGAACTGAGCAGAGCTCAGGGCATGTCAGCTCAGGTCGGGTCGGGAACGGCCGGCTCCAGTTCGGCGACCGGTTCGCCGACCTTCACCAGCACCACGCCGGCGAGGATCAGCAGACCGCCGCCGAGCTGCACCCACCCGGGCTGCTGGCCCAGCAGCAGGCGGGCGTACGCGAGGGAGAACAACACCTCGAGCAGCGCCACGAAGCTGGCGACCCGGGAGCCGAGAGCGCGGGAGGCGGCGATGCCGCTGACGTACGCGAGCGCCGCGGTGACCACGCCGAGGGTGACGACGACGACCCACCAGGGCGCCGAAATGCCCTGGAACTGAACGCGATCAACGGATCCGGCGAACGGGGTCAACCCGACGAGGCAGGCGAGGCCGAGGCCGATGGCGCCGACCCAGAGCCCGCCGCCGGCGAGCACGATCGGCGGCAACGTGGACTCCTTGGCCCCGAGCACGAAGTAGGTGGCTGCGCCGACCATCGCGCCCAGCGCCCAGGTCATGCCGACCACGTCGACCGACGCGCCGCTGAGCAGGTCGAGCACCAGCACCAGGCCGAGGACGGCGACCACCGCGCCGAGCGCGGTCATCCGGCTCGGGCGCTGGCCGTGGCGGACCCACAGGTAGCCGACCACCGCGATCGGGGCGACGTATTCGACGAGCAGCGCCATCGCGACCGGCATGGTGCGGACGGCGTAGAAGTAGGCGAGCTGGCAGCCCGCGACGGCGATCACGCCGTAGGCGACGATCAGCGCGAGGTTCTCCCACAGCAGTCCCCAGCGACCGCGCAGCGCGACGACGGACGGGACGGTGAGCACCAGCGAGGCGACGGTGATGCGCAGCAGGACGGCCGCCGCCGGGGACCACCCGGTGTCGAGCAGTCCGCGCGCCAGGCTGCCGGACATCCCGAACGACGCGGCCGAGATCAGCGCGAACATCAACCCGGTGCGTGCGGGGTTCGCCACCCGCACGTCGTCATGAGTAACAGCAGCCATGGCACATGACGCTAGGGCTCGAGGATGTAAGGTGTCAACATGCGCTTTGCTCATGACACCGAGCCCGCCCTTCGATCGGCGGTCGCCCTGGTGAACTCCGCCGCGGAGCCGGACACGATGACCACCATGGAGCAGCTCCTGGAGTTCTACCGTGCGGAGGGCTACACCGGCCGCCCGCCGCGCACCAAGGGTGACCTGGCCGACGTACGCGACCTGCGCCCGCGGCTGCGCGAACTGCTCACCGCGGACCGCGACGAGGCCGCCGCACTGGTGAACGAGGCGCTCGCCGACATCCGGACCAGCCCGCGGCTGCGCCGACACGATGACCTCGACTGGCACCTGCACATCGTCGACGACGACGCACCCCTGCACGTGCGGATCCTGGCCGAGACCGCAATGGCGGTCACCGACCTGATCCGCGCCGACGAACTGCGCCGGCTGGCGGTGTGCGCGGCCGACGACTGCGACGGGATCGTGCTGGATCTCACCCGCAACCGCTCGAAGATCTTCTGCTCGCCGACCTGCGGGAACGCGATCGCGGTGGCCGCCTATCGCGAACGGCAACGCCGCGCGCAGTAGGCGGACCACCGCGGGTCCGTACGGCCGATGACCGACCGGCCGGTCGATCAGTCGTCGCCGAGGGTGACCAACTCGGCCTCCTCGACCGAGCCGT
>JASLFY010000172.1 GCA_030150425.1 Yimella sp.
GGCACCAACATCAAGGTGACCCACAGCAACCCGCTGGTGTCGCTGCTGATCTCGCTCGTGCCGTTCATCCTGCTCGTCGTCATCATGATCTTCTTCCTGAACCAGATGCAGGGCGGCGGCGGCCGGGTCATGCAGTTCGGGAAGGCCCGCGCGAAGCTCGTCAGCAAGGACACCCCCAAGACCACCTTCGCCGATGTCGCAGGCGCGGACGAGGCGATCGAGGAGCTCCAGGAGATCAAGGAGTTCCTCGAGAACCCCGCAAAGTTCCAGGCGATCGGCGCGAAGATCCCCAAGGGCGTGCTGCTGTACGGTCCGCCCGGCACCGGCAAGACCCTGCTCGCTCGTGCCGTCGCCGGCGAGGCGGGGGTGCCGTTCTACTCGATCTCCGGTTCGGACTTCGTCGAGATGTTCGTCGGTGTCGGCGCATCCCGGGTGCGCGACCTGTTCGAGCAGGCAAAGGCCAACGCTCCGGCGATCATCTTCGTCGACGAGATCGACGCTGTTGGCCGCCACCGCGGTGCCGGCCTGGGTGGCGGTCACGACGAGCGCGAGCAGACGCTGAACCAGTTGCTGGTCGAGATGGACGGATTCGACGTCAAGACCAACGTCATCCTGATCGCGGCCACCAACCGCCCCGACATCCTCGACCCGGCGCTGCTGCGTCCGGGCCGGTTCGACCGCCAGATCGCGGTCGAGGCGCCCGACATGGCCGGCCGCCACCACATCCTGCAGGTCCACGCCAAGGGCAAGCCGATGGCCACCGACGTCGACCTGCTCGCCGTCGCCCGCCGTACGCCGGGCTTCTCCGGTGCCGATCTGGCGAACGTGCTGAACGAGGCCGCGCTGCTCACCGCGCGCAGCAACGCGCAGATCATCGACAACCGTGCGCTCGACGAGGCTATCGACCGCGTCATGGCCGGTCCGCAGAAGAAGACCCGGGCGATGAGCGCCAAGGAGCGCAAGATCACCGCGTACCACGAGGGCGGTCACGCCCTGGTCGCCGCGGCGATGAACCACACCGCGCCGGTCAGCAAGATCACCATTCTGCCGCGCGGTCGCGCGCTGGGTTACACGATGGTGCTGCCGATCGACGACAAGTACTCCACCACCCGCAACGAGCTGCTCGACCAGCTGTCGTACGCCCTCGGTGGCCGCGTCGCGGAGGAGATCGTCTTCCACGACCCGAGCACCGGCGCGTCGAACGACATCGAGAAGGCCACCGGGATGGCCCGCCAGATGGTCACCCAGTACGGCATGAGCGAGCGCATCGGCGCGGTCAAGCTCGGCTCCGGCAACTCCGAGGTCTTCCTCGGCCGCGACATGGGCCACGAGCGCGACTACTCCGAGCAGCTGGCCGGCGTCGTCGACGAAGAGGTGCGCAAGCTGATCGAGGCCGCCCACGACGAGGCCTGGCTCGCGCTGAACGAGAACCGCGACATCCTCGACAACCTCGTGCTGGTGCTCCTGGAGAAGGAGACGCTGAACGCCGAGGAGCTCGCCGAGCTGTTCAAGGACGTCCGCCGTCGCCCGCGCCGTGAGGTGTGGCTGTCCAGCCAGCACCGCAACGTGAGCGAGCGTGGTCCCGTCCTGACCGACGCCGAGAAGAAGGCGCTGGCGAACGGCGTCGACCTGGAGAAGCAGGAAGAACTGGCGAACGTCCACCCGCCGGAGGCGACGGTGGAGATTCCGGACGGTGGCTATGTCGACCCCCAGGGGAATTGACCACGAGCGGGCGGTCGCGGCCGTCCGTGAGTTGCTGATCGCGGTCGGGGAGGACCCCGACCGCGAGGGGCTGCAGGAGACCCCTGACCGCGTCGCCCGGGCCTATGCCGAGACCTTCGCGGGCCTGTTCCAGGACCCGGCGGAGGTGTTGTCGAAGACCTTCTCGATCGACCACGAAGAGCTGATCATCGTGCGCGACATCGAGGTCTACAGCACCTGCGAACACCACCTCGTGCCGTTCCACGGCGTGGCCCACGTCGGCTACATCCCGGCCAAGGACGGCAAGGTCACCGGACTGTCCAAGATCGCCCGGTTGGTCGACCTCTACTCCCGCCGCCCGCAGGTGCAGGAGCGCCTCACCACCCAGATCGCCGACGCGCTGGTCGCCCACCTGGGCGCCCAGGGCGTGATCGTGGTCGTCGAGTGCGAACACCTCTGCATGTCGATGCGGGGCGTCCGCAAGCCGGGCGCCTCCACCGTGACTTCCGCCGTACGCGGGCAGTTGCGGGACCCCGCGACGAGGGCCGAGGCGATGAGCCTGATGACGGTGGAACACCGGCGATGAGCGGGTTGCCGGCGCGGTCCGCCGACCGGCCGCTGATCATGGGCGTCGTCAACGTCACGCCCGATTCGTTCTCCGACGGCGGCCGCTGGTCCAGCACCGACGCGGCGATCGCCCACGGCCACGAACTCGTCGCCCAGGGCGCCGACCTGCTCGACATCGGTGGCGAGTCCACCCGTCCGGGCGCGCACCGCCCGACCGCGCAGGAGGAGCTCGACCGGGTGCTCCCGGTCGTCCGCGGCCTGGTCGGGATCGCGCCGGTGTCGGTCGACACCATGCGCGCGTCCGTGGCAGCCGCCTGCCTCGAGGCCGGCGCGACGCTGGTCAACGACGTGTCCGGCGGCCTCGCCGACGAGGAGATGGTGCTGACCGTCGCGCAGGCGCAGGTGCCGTACGTCGCGATGCACTGGCGCGGCCACAGCCACGACATGCAGACCCGCACCACGTACGGCGACGTCGTACGCGACGTCCACCGCGAGCTCGCGGAGCGCCGCGACGCGATCCTCGCCGCCGGGCTCCGCCCGGAGCTGCTGGCGCTCGACCCGGGCCTGGGGTTCGCCAAGACCGCCGAGCAGAACTGGACCGTGCTCGGCGCCGTCGCACAGTTCCACGACCTCGGCCACCCGCTGCTGGTGGGTGCCTCCCGCAAGTCCTTCCTGGCCACCGTGGGCTCGCTGGACGACCAGCCGATCCCGGCCGACGAGCGCGACGCCGCCACGGCCGCGGTGAGCGTGGTGCTGGCCCAGGCCGACGTCTGGGCGATCCGCGTCCACGAGCCGCGTTCGACCCTCGCCGCGTGCGACGTGGTGCGCGCCCTGGCCCTCGCGGAGGCGGCCCGATGAGCGACTACATCTCGATCACTGGCCTGGAGGTCACCACCTGCCACGGCGTGCTCGCCGAGGAGAAGGTCGAGCCGCAACGGTTCATCGCCGACATCGGCTTCGACATCGACCTGCGCCGCGCGGGGGAGAGCGACGACCTGACGGCGTCGATCAGTTACGCCGACATCGCCCAGGCCGCCCACCGGATCCTGCTCGACGGGCCGGTCGACCTGATCGAGACGCTCGCCGAGCGGATCGCCGCCGAGGTGCTCACCCGCCCCGAGGCGGAGCGGGTCACCGTCACCATCCACAAGCCGCAGGCTCCGGCCGGGGTGCCCTTCCACGACGCCGCGCTCGGCGGTCCGGCCGTCACCGTACGCCGGGAGCAGGACCGCGCGGTCGTCATCGCGATCGGTGCGAACCTCGGCGACCGGGAACGGACCATCCGGTCCGCGATCGCGTCGCTGGACCGCACCGACGGGATCGAGGTCGTCGCGGTCGCGCCGTTCGTCGAGACCGACCCGGTCGGCGGCCCCGACCAGCCGGACTACCTCAACACGGTCGTCGTCGCGCGGTCGCGGCTCGCCCCGCTGCACCTGCTCGACCACCTGCACCGGATCGAGGGATGGCATCGCCGCACCCGCGAAGTCCGTTGGGGCGCAAGGACGCTCGACCTCGACCTGATCCAGGTCGGCGACCCGTCCGACGACTCCGACCTGCGCAGCGACACCGACGAACTGACCCTGCCCCACCCGCGGGCCCACGAGCGCGGGTTCGTGCTGGTGCCGTGGGCGAGCGTCGACCCGGTGGCCGCCGTACGCACCCCGGACGGGGTCGTCCCGATCGCCGAACTGCTGGAGCAGGTCGACACCGACGGCGTGCGGGCGGTCGAATCCTGATGCCCGGCAACGGGATCGCCCTCAAACACGTCCTGCCGACGGCGGGCGTGGTGTTCCTGTTGTCGTACGGTCTGCTGCGGTGGTGGACCGGCCAGGGCAACATCCTGCCGACGATCAACTGGTTCACCGTCGCGGTCGAGGTGCTGATCGGCGCGCTGGTGTTGGTCGGCGGCTGGCAGATCCGGCAGTACCGCCGCCACGAGGCCCACCGGATGCCGCAGCCGCAGCAGGCTCGTCGGATCGTCGTCTCGGCCCAAGCGTGCGCCGTGGTCGGTGCGGCGCTGGCCGGTTTCTACGCCGCCCACGTCGTGATCGCCCTCGGCAACCTCGACTCCGACCGGCTGCGGTCCATCGCGATCGCCGGGTTCGGTGCCGTGATCAGTTCGGTCGCCATGGTCGTCGTCGGGATGGTCGTGCAGTCGTGGTGCCGGATCGACGGTGACGGCGATGACGACGACGATGCCGGTTCGAGCGGCGGTCACGGCGCGACGACCGTCTGACCGCTAGCGCGCCAGGCCGTTGCGGTAGGCATAGACGACGGCCTGCACCCGGTCGCGCAGTTCCAGCTTGCGCAGGATCTCCGAGACGTGGCTCTTGACCGTCTCCGGGCCGATCACCAGATCCGCGGCGATCTCCGCGTTGGACAGCCCGTGGGCGAGGCGGTCGAGCACCTCGCCCTCGCGCGGCGTCAGACCGTGGTCGGCGGGGCTGCTCGCAGTCACCCGGTGGCCGGTCGTGAGTTCGTCGACGAGTCGGTCGGTGATCGTCGGGCCGAGCAGCAACGAGCCGGCGGCGATCGCACGGACGGCCTCCAGCAGCCGCTCCGCGGGCACGTCCTTGAGCAGGAAGCCGCGGGCACCCGCGGTGAGCGACGCGGTGACGTAGTCGTGCAGGTCGAAGGTCGTCAGGATCAGGACCTTCGTGGTCGCGCTGATCTGCGCGGTGGCCGCGATCCCGTCGAGGCGCGGCATGCGTACGTCGACGACGGCGACGTCCGGGCCGTGTTCCTGCACCAGGTCGATCAGCTCGACGCCGTCGGCGGCCCGCCCGACGACGGTGAGGTCGGGCGCGCTGTCGAGGACGGCGGCGAAGCCGTCGCGGATGATCGGTTGGTCGTCGGCGACGACGATGCGGATCGGGTCAGTCATGCGCCGCCCTCGGCAGCTCCGCGTCGACGACGAACCGCCCGTCACGTACGCCGGTGTGCAGGGTGCCACCGGTGAGTTCGACCCGCTCGCGCATCCCGGTGAGGCCACGACCCGGCTCGCCGTCGGTGTCACGCGCCGGGTTGTCGACCACCACACGCACCGCCTCGGCGGTGTCGGACAGCCGTACGGTCGCGGTGGCGCCCGGGGCGTGGCGCCGGGCGTTCGTCAGGGCCCCCCGCACGCCGCGGTAGACGGTGTCGCCGCCGCCCGGGCCGCGCTCCGCGACCGCGCCC
>JASLFY010000179.1 GCA_030150425.1 Yimella sp.
CGCGGAACACCGGCGCCGGTAGTCTCGTTGAACCGATCGAGCGTCCCGGACGTCCGTGTCCGTGATCAGCTCATCCGGAACGGGGAGGACGACCGCATCGCGGTCACACGGTCTTCGCACAGCGAGACCACAGGTCCCGGATGAACGCTGATCGTGGATCCAGCGAAGGGGCAGTGATGACGAACGAGACGAAAAGGACGACGGTGAACCGCAACCGGACGATCGTGCCCGACGAGGCCCCGCCGGGATGGCAGCCGCCCACCTGGGAGGAGATCGTCACCGAGCACTCCGCCCGGGTCTACCGGCTGGCGTACCGCCTGACCGGCAACGTCCACGACGCCGAGGACCTCACCCACGACGTGTTCGTGCGTGTCTTCCGCTCGCTGAACTCCTACCGCCCGGGCACCTTCGAGGGCTGGCTGCACCGCATCACCACCAACGTCTTCCTCGACAAGATGCGCCGCAAGCAGCGCATCCGCTTCGACGCCCTGTCCGACGACGCCGCAGCCCGGCTGGTCAGCCGCCACGGCAGCCCGGAGCAGATCTACGCCGACAGCCACTTCGACGACGACATCCAGCGCGCGCTCGACGCGCTGTCGCCCGACTTCCGCGCCGCCGTCGTGCTGTGCGACATCGAGGGTCTGTCGTACGAAGAGGTCGCGGCCACGCTCGACGTGAAGCTCGGCACCGTACGTTCCCGGATCCACCGCGGTCGCTCGCAACTGCGCGCGGCACTCGCGCACCGCGACCCGGCCGCCCGCCCGGAGCTGGCGCCCGTCGCCCCGGTCCGCAGCAACCCTGCCGGCGGCGTCCTCGCGCGTCCGGTCGGAGCCGCTGGATGACCTGCCCCGACCACGACCTGATCGTCGACTACGTCGACGCGGTGCTGCCGCCGTCGCAGATCACGCTGCTCGAGCGACACGTCATCGCCTGCCAGAGCTGCCGGTTGGAGATCGCCGCCGAGCGTGACCTGATCGAGCGGATGCGCGACCTGCCGACCCAGCCCATCGCCCGGTCCGACTTCATGGCCGGGCTGATGTCGGTGGCGCCGGAGCCGACCACGATCAGCCGGCCGATCCCGACCAAGGCGCCGGCCACGCTCTCCTGCCACGCGCCAGCCCAGTACGTCTCCGCCCGCCGTTCGCTCGGCTTCGCGGCGCTCGCCGTCGCCGGTTGCCTCAGCGTCGCCGTCGTCGCGGCGAACGTGCCGACCAACGACACCGTGCAGACCCGCACCCCGACGCTGCGCACCGTCGACGCGTCGCCCGACGGGCCGCTGCCGGTGACCACCCAGGTCACCGGGTTCCGGGCCGAGTCGCGTCCCTGATCCGACTGCCGGGTTCGCCCCGGCGATAGGACACAATGACGCCCATGTCCGCGTACGAACCACCGACCACGCCGTTGCGCACCGACGCGGGCGGTCGAGCTCCGGTTCAGGGCCCCGGTGGTCCGGGCGCTCCCCGCGGACCGCAGCACGGTTTCCCGCCCGGCCCGCCCCCGCAGGGCGGCGCCACCGCGACCGGTGGCCCGACTCCCGCGGCGCCGCGCCGACGTACGGGCGCTCTCGTCGCCGGAGCGACGGCGCTCGCACTGGTCGCCGGCGGCATCGGTGGCGCGGTCGGAGCCGGCGTGATGCACGCCGTCGACAGCCCGTCCACCGCGCAGGGCACCGACGAGGTCCAACGCGTCGCCTCGGCAGCGTTGCCCAGCGTCGTCACCATCCGGATCGCCGACAGCAGCGGACAGCCGATCGGCACCGGCTCCGGGTTCGTGCTGCGCTCGGACGGCTATCTCGTCACCAACAACCACGTCGCCGACGCCGGCGGATCCGGCGAACAGCTGACCGTGATGTTCAGCGACGGTTCGGAGTCCGGGGCGAAGGTCGTCGGCAGCTCTGCGCCGTACGACCTGGCGGTGTTGAAGGTCGACCGCACCAACCTGCCGGCGTTGCAGTTGGGGGACTCCTCGGCGCTGACCGTCGGCTCCCCGGTGATCGCCGTCGGCGCGCCGTTGGGCCTGACCGGATCGGTCACCACCGGCATCGTCAGCGCGCTCAACCGCCCCGTCGTCACCGGTGACAGCACCTCCGCGTCGTCGTCCGACGGGTCGTACATCAACGCGATCCAGACCGACGCGGCGATCAACCACGGCAACTCCGGCGGTCCGCTGCTGGACATGCAGGGCCGGGTCATCGGCGTGAACTCCGCGATCGCCTCCACCAGCCAGGACGGCGGCAGCATCGGCCTCGGCTTCGCGATCCCGGCCGAGCAGGTCAAGCGCACCACCGACCAGCTGATCAGCACCGGCAAGGCCGACTACCCGGTGATCGGTATCGAGTTCGACCCCGACTACGCCGGTGACGGCATCCGCGCCAAGAGCGTCCAGTCGGGCAGTCCGGCCGAACGCGCCGGGATCAAGGAAGGCGACATCGTCACCGCGATCGACGGCGAACCGATCAAGGACCAGAAGTCGTTCGTCGTCGCGCTGCGGTCCAAGGCGGTCGGTCAGACGATCACGCTCGGCCTGCGCGACGGCGACAACACCCGCAACGTCACCCTGCAGACCGCGGCGGCGAACTGAGCCGCACAGCGTAGGATTGCCCGGTCCCACGCGTACCCCGAAGGAGTTCACCAGATGCTCGGTATCGACACCTGGGAGTTCTTCATTCTGATCGCCCTCGCGGCGTTCCTGATCGGACCGGAACGACTGCCCGAGTACGTCGGCAAGCTGCGCGGTTGGATCCGCCAGGCGCGCGACTACGCCGAGGGCGCGAAGTCCCAGATCAAGGAAGAGATGGGGCCGGAGTTCGAGGACGTCAACTGGCGCCAGTACGACCCGCGCCAGTACGACCCGCGCAAGATCGTCCGCCAGGCGCTGTTCGACGAACCGGGCGACGAGCGGGCCGACGGCCAGCTGGCCGCGATCGACGCGCCGCCCGCCTGGGAGCCGCCGCGCTACGACCCGGACCGCGCGACGCCGTACGACGCCGACGCGACCTGATCGACCTGTCCTGATCTGACCGAGCTGGTGGTCGCTCGCGAGAGCGACCGACCTCAGCGACCGGCCGGGGTGAGACCCAGGCTGCGCCCGGCGAGACCGCGGGCCCGGCTGCCCAGACCCTTGGCGATGCCGCGCAGCGCGACGGCCGCGGGGGAGTCCGGAGCCGAGACGACCACCGGGGCGCCCGCGTCGGCGCCCTCACGCAGTCGGGTGTCCAGCGGGATCTGACCGAGCAGCTCGACCTGCGCGCCGACCGAACGGGTCAGCGACTCGGCGACCGTACGGCCACCGCCGGCACCGAAGATCTCCTGACGGCTGCCGTCGGGCAGCTCGAGCCAGGACATGTTCTCGATGACCCCGGCCACCCGCTGCTTGGTCTGCAGGGCGATCGAACCGGCGCGCTCGGCGACCTCGGCGGCCGCCTGCTGCGGGGTGGTGACGACCAGGATCTCGGCGGTCGGGATCAGCTGGGCGACGGAGATCGCGATGTCGCCGGTGCCCGGCGGGAGGTCGAGCAGCAGCACGTCCAGGTCGCCCCAGAAGACGTCGCCGAGGAACTGCTGCAGTGCACGGTGCAGCATCGGGCCGCGCCAGACGACCGGCTGGTTGCCGGGCACGAACATGCCGATCGAGATGACCTTCACGTCGTGGGCGACCGGCGGCAGGATCATGTCGTCGACCTGGGTCGGCTTCTGGTCGACGCCCAGCATGCGGGGCACCGAGAAGCCGTAGATGTCGGCGTCGACGACGCCGACCCGCAGGCCGTTCTCGGCCATGGCGGCCGCGAGGTTGGTGGTGACCGACGACTTGCCGACACCGCCCTTGCCGGAGGCGACGGCGTACACGCGGGTCAACGAGCCCGGCTTCGCGAACGGGATCTCCTTCTCGGCCACCCCGCCGCGCAGCGACTGACGCAGGTTCGCGCGCTGCTCGTCGTTCATCACCCCGAGGCGCACCTCGACGCCGGTGACGCCCTCGACCCGCTGCACGGCCGCGGTCGTGTCGGCGGTCAGCTTGGTCTTCAGCGGGCAGCCGGAGATGGTCAGCAGGATCGTGACGCTGACGTGGCCGGACTCGGAGATGTCGACGCTCTCGACCATGCCCAGGTCGGTGATCGGCTTACGGATCTCGGGGTCCTCGACGGTGGCGAGGGCGGCGCGTACGGCGTCCAGGGTGGGAGCAGGCATGAACACCATGGTAGGTCCGTGACGCCGGTCACCCGCGCCCGGTCCGCCGCTTCAGTCGTTCGTGGGGGTCTGCGGTGCCGGCGGGTTTCCCGGCGCGCGATCGGCTTTGTTCTTCTTCTTGCCCTTGCGCGCGTCCTCGGTCGCCGGCCCGGCGATCCCGCGCTCCTCGAGCTCGTCCAGCAGATTGCGCAGCTCGCTGCGCACGAAGTCACGAGTTGCGGTCTCCCGCAAGGCAAGTCGCAACGAGGCGACCTCCCGGGTGATGAACTCGGTGTCGGCCAGGTTGCGCTCGTCGCGCTGCCGGTCGGCGTCGAGCGCCACGCGGTCGCGGTCGTCCTGCCGGTTCTGCGCGAGCAGGATCAGCGGGGCGGCGTACGACGCCTGCAGACTCAGCACCAGCGTCAGGAAGGTGAACGAGTACGGGTCGAACTTCAGCGGGCTGGCGACGTTCCAGGCGATGTAGACGACGACGAAGATCGTCATCCAGATCAGGAACTGGGCGGTGCCCATCCAGCGCGCGAAGCGCTCGGACAGCACCCCGAAGCGCTCGGTGTCCAGGCCCGTACGCGGCAGGAAGCGGCCGCGCAGCTCGCGCGGCTGGTCCAGACGCGCGGCGTCGCGGGCGGTGCGGTTGGTGCGTTCGCTCATCGCTCACCGGCCTTGGTCGGGGTGACCTTCACGTCGTGTCGTTCCTCGCGCCAGTCCTCGGGGAGGATGTGGTCGAGCACGTCGTCGACGCTGACCGCGCCGAGCAGCCGGCCGTCCTCGTCGACCACCGGCATCACGACGAGGTTGTACGTCGCCAGGGTCCGGGTGACCTCCTCCAACCGGGCGTCGACGCCGATCGCCTCGATCGTGCGGTCGACCGCCATCCCGACCGAGATGTGCGGCGGCTCGCGCAGCAGACGCTGCGCGTGGACGAGTCCGATGAACCGCCCGGTCGGCGTCTCGAGCGGGGACCGGCAGACGAACACCGCGGACGCCAGCGCGGGCGCCGACTCCTCGCGGCGGATCGTCGCGAGCGCCTCGGCGACGGTCGCGTCCGGCCCGAGGATGACCGGTTCGGTGGTCATCATGCCGCCGGCGGTGTTCTCGTCGTACGTCATGAGGCGGCGCAGCGGGGCGGCCTCGTCCGGCTCCATCAGCTGCAGCAGTTCCTCCGCCTGCTCCGGCGGGAGGTCGGCCAACAGGTCGGCCGCGTCGTCGGGCTCCATCGCCTCCAGCACGTCGGCCGCGCGCTCGCTCTTCAGGCCGGCGATGATCTCGATCTGGTCCTCCTCGGGCAGTTCCTCGAGGATGTCGGCCAGGCGCCCGTCGTCCAGCGCTGCGGCCACCTCGGCGCGCCGCTTGGGGTTCAGGTCGTGGATGACCTCGGCGAGGTCGGCGGTGCGCAGGTCGTCGTACGTCTCCAGCAGGCGCTCGGCGCTCTGTGCGCCGGTCTGCCGGCGCAGGCCGTAGACGTCGGCGACGTCGACCAACGCGGTGTTGCCGGGGCGGCGCCGGATGAGCCGGGAGACCGCGCGGGTGGTGCTCGACACCGACTGGCTCTGCTGGCGTACGAACACCTTCACGATCACCCAGTCGCGCCGGGTGTTCTGCTGGATGGCGACGTCCTCGACGGTGCCGTCGTACGTCTCGTCGGTGGTGCGCACGGTGACCGACTTGTCGAACACCTCGGCGCAGACCAGCGTCTCGGTGGCGCGCTGCTCGAAGCGCCGCATGTTGACCAGGCCGGTGCTGATCACCGCGCCGGGGTCGATGCTGGTCACCCGGGTCATCGGCAGGAAGACCCGTTTCTTGCCGGGCACCTCGATCACCAGGCCGATCGCCCGCGGCGCCGGGCCGGTGAACGTCACCAGCACGTCGCGCACGGTCCCGACCCGGTCGCCGAGCGGGTCCAGCACGGTCAGGCCGGACATTCTCGAGACGAAGATGCGGGTGCTCACGAGGCACCACCCTATTGCGCGCGCCGTGGATGCGGCGCGGCACCCGCACGGGTGGTCAGCGGCGGCGGAGCCGCCCGAGGTGCTTTGGTCGGCGCGGCTTCGTGGTGGCCGAGGTCGGCTGCGGCGGTGCGGCGTACGACGGTTCGTCGCGGGTCACGACCGGCTCGTCCGCAGTGGGGTCGAGGTCGATCGCCCACACCGCGCAGGCAGCCTTCCAGTGGTCGACGAGGGCCTCGTCCGGGACTCCCTGGCGGGCGGCGAGCAGCGCCGTGATGCCCGGCTCCCAGGCCGGGACGCCGGGGCGGATACGGGCGACCCGGGCCGGGTACGGTCCGCGCCGGGCGTGGGTGTCCTTGGTCCGCAGGATCACCTCGACGGTCTCGGGGAGGTGCGGGAGGTGCTGCTCGCCCGGGCCGGAGACGACGAAGATCCGCGCGCCGTCGACGGCGTGCCACACCGGCCAGGGGCGGCCGTCGACGACCACCCAGCTGATCGCGGTGCGGGCGACGGTGGCGGCGACATCGAGCATGTCGCCGACCTTAGTCCGCGGTGGCCCCCGGACGTCGTAGCGTGCAGGACATGACGACCCATCCCGCCCCGCAGCAGCCCGAGACCGTGTTCACGTACGGCGCACCGCAGTTGAAGTTCGGTGCGGGCGCCGCCACCGAGATCGGCGCGGACCTGCACGCCGCCGGCGCCCGCCGTGTCCTGCTGGTCACCGACGCGGGCGTCGCCGGCGCCGGGGTGTCCGACCGGGTCGCCGCCTCGATCCGCGACGCCGACGTGGAGGTCGTCGTCTTCGACGGCGCCCACGTCGAACCGACCGACACGTCATTGGCCGCGGCGGTCGCCTTCGGCCGGGAGCACGGACCGTGGGACGCGTTCGTCGCCGTGGGTGGCGGGTCGAGCATCGACACCGCGAAGGCGATCAACCTGCTGACCTCGAACGACGGTTCGCTGATGGACTACGTCAACGCCCCGGTCGGTGGCGGCCGCGCGCCGGTCAACCCGTTGCGCCCGCTCGTCGCGGTGCCGACCACGACCGGCACCGGCTCGGAGTCCACGACGATCTGCGTGCTCGACGTCCTCGACCTGAAGGTGAAGACCGGCATCAGCCACGCCCGGCTGCGGCCGACGTCCGCGGTCATCGACCCGCTGGTGACCGTCTCCCAGCCGGCCGGGGTCACCGCCGCGGCCGGGATGGACATCCTGTGTCACGCGCTGGAGTCGTACACGGCGCGCCCGTACACCTCGTACGAGCGCAAGCAGCCGGGGGAGCGGGTTCCCTACTGCGGCGCGAACCCGATCGCCGACATGTGGTCCGAGCAGGCGATGCGGCTGCTCGCCGGCTCGTTCCGTACGGCCGTCGCCGACGGCGACGACCTGGAGGCCCGCGGTGGCATGGCGCTGGCGGCAACCTTCGCCGGCATGGGGTTCGGCAACGCCGGGGTGCACATCCCGCACGCCTGCGCGTACCCGATCGCCGGGCGGGTCAAGGACTTCCACCCCGACGGCTACCCGGCGGACGAGCCGATGGTGCCGCACGGCATGAGCGTCTCGCTGACCGCGCCGGCGGCCTTCCGGTTCACCTTCGGGACCAACCCGCAGCGGCACCTGCACGCCGCGCAGCTGCTGCTGGGCGATCGGCCGAGCCCGCAGGTCGCCGACGTCGACCTGCTGCCGACCGTGCTCGCAGACCTGATGCGGGACATCGGGATCCCCAACGGGTGTGCGGCGGTCGGCTACGACGCGGCGGACGTTCCGGACCTGGTCGCCGGGGCGATGCAGCAGCAGCGGTTGCTGGCGACGAGCCCCCGTCCGGTCGAGGAGTCGGACCTCGCGGGCATCTTCGAGCGGAGCATGTCGATCTGGTGAGTCGTCGGGGCATCGGGCATGTGACGGCCGTCTCATAGATTCGATTTGGAATATTTCGATATCGAAATGTATTGTTACTGGCGTACCGCACAGAACGAAGCCCCCGAGGAGGCACAGATGACCGGCATCATGTTCAGCCAGGCCGCCGTCCGCGCCGCCGACGCGTACCGCACCGAGAAGGCGCGCCGTCGTTGGCGTCACCGCTGACGTCCTGCAGCAACGAAACAAAAGACCCTCACCGCATGGCGGCGAGGGTCTTCTTGTACTGGAACGTCAGTCGGCCGACTGGATCGTGCGGATCCACTCCTCGACGTCGGTGCTCGAGCGCGGCATCGCGGACGACAGGACGTCGCAGCCGTCCTCGGTGACCAGGACGTCGTCCTCGATCCGTACGCCGATCCCGCGCAGCTCCGCCGGGATCAGTTCGTCGTCGGCCTTGAAGTAGAGGCCCGGCTCGACGGTCAGGATCATGCCCGGGCGCAGCTCGCCGTCCATGTAGTCCTCGCGGCGGGCGAGAGCGCAGTCGTGGACGTCGATGCCGAGGTGGTGGCTGGTGCCGTGGACCATCCAGCGGCGGTGGTACTGGCCCTTCTCCGCGTCGAGGGTGGCCTCCACGTCGACGCCCTCGGGCAGCAGGCCCCACTCGTGCAGGTGCTCGGCGATGACCCGGATCGTAGCGGCGTGGACGTCGCTGAACTTGTTGCCCGGCTTCACCGCGGCGATGCCGGCCTCCTGGGCGGCGTGGACCGCGTCGTAGACCTTGCGCTGCGCGTCGGAGAAGGTGCCGTTGACCGGGAGCGTACGGGTGATGTCGGCGGTGTAGAGCGAGTCGACTTCGACGCCGGCGTCGAGCAGCAGCAGGTCGCCGTCCTTCACCTCACCGGTGTTCTTGATCCAGTGCAGGGTGTTGGCGTGGTCGCCGGAGGCGCAGATCGAGTCGTAACCGACCCCGTTGCCGGCGTGGCGGGCGACGAGTCCGAAGACTCCCTCGACCCAGCGCTCGCCACGGCCGCGACGGACCGCCTCGGGAAGGTCGGCGATGACGGCCTCGAAGCCGTCCTTGGTGGCGTCGACGGCGTCGCGCATCTGCTCGATCTCCCAGGCGTCCTTGGTCAGGCGCATGGTCGACAGTTCGGTGCCGAGCTGGTCGTCGAGCTCGTGGCTCTCGGTCTCCACGCCGGCCTCGGCGCGGACGGTGTCGACCAGCTGGGTCGTCTCGCGGTCCGCGTCGCGGACCACGGCCAGGCGTACCGAGCCGGCGTCCTTGGCGAGGGCGTCCTTCAGTTCGTCGATGTGGCGGGCGGTCAGGCCCAGCTCGGCCTCCATGTCGGCCAGCGTCGGACGGGCGCCGACCCAGAACTCGCCGTAGCGCGAGTCGCCGAAGAACTCCTCGGTGTCGCGGCCGGCCAGCGGGCGGAAGTAGAGGACCGCCTCGTGGCCGTCGTCGGTGGGTTCGAGCACCAGCACCGCGTCGGGCTCGCGGTCGCTGCCCAGACCGGTGAGGTGGGCGAACGCGGAGTGCGGGCGGAAGACGTAGTCGCAGTCGTTGCTGCGGATCTTCAGGCCACCGGCCGGAACGACCAGGCGGTCGCCGCGAAACTTCTCGCTGATCGCGTCGCGGCGCTCCTTGGCGTACGGCGCGACCTCGGCCTGCGCCGGCGGCGTCGTGTCGCGATCGGCCCAGCCGGAGGCGACGAAGTCGCGGAAGGCCTGGCTGGTCGGACGGCTGCGGTGTTCGGGCTTGCGCTGTTCTTCACTCACCCGTCCATCGTCGCACGCCGCCGGACGTCAGGGAGTCCAGGCCCAGGTGCCGAAGACCGAGTTCTGCGCGGCCTCGGCCGCGTCGCGGCCGGGAACCGCGGAGCTCAACGTCGTGACGTAGACGTAGTCGGAGTGGATCACGAAGAACTGCGTCTGGACGACGTCCTTCGCTTGGACCTTGCGCTCGATCGCGTAGCCCATCGCGGGCTCACCGCCGATCGTCCGGTCGGCGACCGGGGTGACCTTCGCGCCGGTCTGTCGCAGCTGCGTCATCGCCTCGGTGGTGAGGGAGTCCAGGGTGGCGTCCTTGACCAGCGCGTTCCGGGTGATGTTGAAGGTCGTGTAGACCTCGCCGGTCGCGGTGGGGGACTGCAGGCTCAGCACGGTCGACCCGTTCGGCGCACTCGCGGTGGTCCATCCGCTCGGCGGCACGATCGCCAGCGACTTGCTCTTGTCGGCGGTGCTGCCGACGGACACGGAGGTCGACGGGGAGGGCTCGGCGGTCGAGCTCGGGGTGATCGCCGAAGGCGTGCTGCTCGGGGTCGGCGACACCGGCGAGGTCGAGGCACATCCGCCGAGTACGAGGGTCGTGGTGAGCAGCAGAAAACCCCGGGTACGACGTGCACGCATGGCCGACAGGCTAATGCGCGGGCTCGGTCTCCTGCGGCACCGACTGGCCGAAGTGGGCATTGTTGTCGGGATGCCAGAGCAGCGCGGTGGTGGCGACGGCGACCGCCAGGGTCAGCAGGTTGAGGGCACCGGTCAGCAGCGTCGGGTGGCTGCGGGTCAGGAAGCTCCAGCTCTGCAGCACGCACAACAGGGTGAGCACGATCGCGGTGATCCGACCCCACCACAGGCCGCGCCGGTTGACCCATGCCATGAGGGCCCAGACCACCGCGGCCACCAGAGCCGTCGCGACCAACACGGTGATGCTGGTCGACGCGCTCTGCGCCACCTGGTCGGCCGTCATCCGGTCGGCACCGGGCCGGCTGTGGCTGCGGGCGATCTCGGAGCGTACGTGGTCCTCGGACAGCCAGGCGGCCACCGCGGAGAGCAGGGACAGGGCGCAGCCCACCAGCATCAGCAGCACGGCGTAACGCGCAGGGCGCGGTAGGTCAGCCACGGATCAAGTTCCTCGATGTCGGCGTTCGTCGGACAGCTCGCAGGGCAGCCTACGGGGTGACACCGACCACGACCTCCGTACGGGCGGATCTAGGCTCCGGACATGCGCATCGATCTGCACACCCACTCGCGTGTCTCGGACGGAACCCAGGCGCCCGCGGAAGTGATCGCCTCGGCGGTCGCCGCCGGACTCGACGTCGTCGCCCTCACCGACCACGACACGACCGCGGGCTGGGACGAGGCGGCAGCGGCCGCGTCCGCGCACGGCATCCGGTTCGTGCCCGGCATCGAGATCTCCTGCGAGAGCAACCACCAGAGCCTGCACCTGCTCGGCTACTTCATCGACCCGGCCGACCCGGACCTGACCGCGGAGCTGGACAAGGCCCGCGAGTCGCGCGAGACCCGCGCGCAGCGGATGGTCGACCTGCTCGAGCCCGACACCGGGCTGACCTGGGCCGAGGTCGAGCGGCAGGTCGTCGCGGGCGCGACCATCGGCCGGCCGCACATCGCGGACGCCCTGGTCGCCCGCGGGGTCGTCGCCGACCGCGCCCAGGCGTTCGAGCGCTTCCTCGGGTCCGGCAGCCGCTACCACGTCGGCCACTACGCCGTGGATCCCGTACGCGGTGTCGAGCTCGTGCTGGGCGCCGGGGGAGTGCCGGTGCTGGCCCACCCGTTCGCCCACGTGACCGGTCGCGTCGTCCCGGACGCGACCGTCGAGGCGATGGCCCGCGCCGGCCTCGTCGGCATCGAGGTCGACCACCGCGACCAGGACGAGGCGGCACGCGCGAAGGCGCGCGAGGTGGCGCAGCGGCACGACCTGGTGATGACCGGCAGCAGCGATTACCACGGTGCCGGCAAGCCGAACCGGCTGGGCGAGAACACGACGTCGGTGGCGGCGTACGAACGGATCCGGGCCGCGGCCCGGCGGGCGTGGTGAACCGGCCCTGAAAACGGTGATAGCCAGCATCCCCCCTGCATGCTGGCTACCACCTTCACCGAGTCCCCTCACCCGGTACCTAGATCATTCCTCGGACCCCTGGGGTCCCGCTATGGGACTTGGGCCGATTCACGCGCAGGGAGGGTCCTAGGACCCTCCCTCTCGCGATCGTGGTGGATCGGCCAGGATGTCCGCGAGCGCGAACACGATGCCGGATCGCTGGCTGACTCCGAGCTTGCGCAGGATGTTGCCGACGTGGGTCTTCACGGTCTTCAACGAGATGTGCAGGGTCTGCGCGATCTCGGTGTTGGTGAGATTGTCGGACGCGATCAACGACGCGATCTCCAGTTCGCGCGCGGTCAGGGACGTCGCGACGTCGGCCGACCACCCGTGGTCGGTGGTCTCGTCCGGGCGGGCCAGCATCCACTCCGCGATGTCGGTCTGCACGTTCTCGAGGATCGACTTCAGCGCGGACGCCGCCCGCGTCATCGACTCGTTGCCGACCTGTTCCGCGGTCGCGATGATCTCGTTGCTGCGCTGGGTCGCCTGCTCCAACTGGTGGTTGATCAGGCTGAACCGCTCACCGTGGTCGATCGCCTCCGCGCTGTTCAACTCCGGGTGTGCGGCGTAGACCCCCGACTTGATCCCGATGTGTCGGTCGCGGGCGGTCGAGAGCATCAGCGCCTCGCCCAGCCACTCGGCCGCGCGCACCGCCTCCGCGTCGTACGTCCCCGGGGTGAGGCTCTGGATGCTCATCAGCCCACTCGGGTCCCCGGTCTCCGGGTCCTTCAACGGCACGATGATCGCGTCCATCGACCGCTCGTCGCAGTTGCCGAACGGGATGGTGCGCGACATCAGGGCGCCGTTGTCCTGCGACCAGGTGTACGTCTTCCCGCTGGAGCGGATCCAGTGCGACAGGCCGCCGGGGCCGTACCGGCTGATGTCCGGCTGCATGTAGACGTCGTGGTCGTAGATGTACGGGATCACGACCGTGTCGTTGCCCAGGAAGAACCCGATGTAGAAGCTGTCGACGGTCGTGATGTTCGACATCGTCATCCGCAGGATGGCGTAGCGGCGTCGCCGCATCGACGGGTCCGTCGTGCGCAGCCGGTGATCGGCCAGGCGCAGATGCGTCACGACCCGATCGGAGAACGGCTGCGCGGGCTGGCTCATGCCTGCGCGGCCCCGGAGTCGCCGGCCGGCTTGCCGCCCCGCGTACGACGACGGCGGCGGGGTGCGGACTTGCCCTCGGCGTTCGTACGCGGCTGGCCGCCGCGGCGGTTGTCGTCCGTGCGCGGCTTGCCACCGCCGGAGCGGGAGCGCCCGCCGGACCGGCTCGATCCGCGCTTGCCGGCGGCCGCGCCCACCTCGCCGAGGTCCTCGATCTCCTCCGCGTCGAGGCCGGCGCGGGTGCGCGCGGCGCGGGGGAGGGTGCCGGTGACCGACGGGTCGATGTCGAGGTCGGTGAACAGGTGGTCTGAGGAGGAGTAGGTCTCCACCGGCTCCGGGATGCCGAGGTCGAGCGCCTTGTTGATGAGCGCCCAGCGGTGCATGTCGTCCCAGTCGACGAAGGTGACCGCGGTGCCGGTGTTGCCGGCGCGACCGGTGCGGCCGATGCGGTGCACGTAGGTCTTCTCGTCCTCCGGGCACTGGTAGTTCACGACGTGGGTGACGTTCTCGACGTCGATGCCGCGCGCGGCGACGTCGGTGGCGACAAGGATGTCGACCTTGCCGCTGCGGAAGGCACGCAGTGCCTGCTCGCGGGCGCCCTGGCCGAGGTCGCCGTGGATCGGCGCGGCGGCGAAACCGCGCGACATCAGCTCGTCGGCGACCTTCGCGGCGGTGCGCTTGGTGCGCGAGAAGATGATCGTCAGTCCGCGGTCCTTGGCCTGCAGGATGCGGGCCAGCATCTCGACCTTGTCCATCGCGTGGGCGCGGTAGACGAACTGCTCGATCGCGTTGACCGTCTGGCGGTCGTCGCCGTCGTCGCTCATCGCGCGGATGTGGGTCGGCTGGGTCATGTAGCGGCGGGCCAGCGAGATCACGGCGCCCGGCATGGTGGCCGAGAACAGCATGGTCTGCCGGCCGGCCGGCGTCATCGCCAGGATCCGCTCCACGTCGGGCAGGAAGCCCAGGTCGAGCATCTCGTCGGCCTCGTCCAGCACGACGGCCTTGACGTGGCGCAGGTTGAGCTCGCCGCGCTGGGCGAGGTCGATCAGGCGGCCCGGGGTGCC
>JASLFY010000202.1 GCA_030150425.1 Yimella sp.
CGACCCGTGCGGCGGCCCACCGCGGCGTGGTGCGTGAGTCGCCCAGCGGGCTGCTCGCGCCGACCGAACGCCCCTCGCTCGGCGTCGACCGGCTGCGGCCGACGGCGCTGCCGTGGGACGCCGACGACCTGCCGCCGACAGTCGTCTCGATCGCCGGCAACAGCGGCGGCGACTACGCCGAGGTGGCGAACGGGCTGCGACGAAACTCGTTGATGCGCAAGGTCGCCGGGGTCGAGGTCAACCTCGCGTGCCCGGACCACAAGAACTCCGGGCGGCCGTTCTCGCACGACGAGTTCCAGGCGACGAAGGTCGTCGCGCGGGTGCGCGAGGAACTGCCGCGCCACGTGCCGATCCTGGTCAAGCTCAGTGCCGACGTCACCGACATCGTCGAGATCGCGCGCGGCTGCGTGAAGTCCGGGGCGTCGGCGATCGTGGTCGGCAGCCCAGTGCGGGCGATCGGCCTGCCGATGACCCCGGGCGGCCGGATCGAGGTCGGTGCGCCCTCCGGCGGGCTGAGTGGCCCGGCCATCCTGCCGATCACGCTGCGCGCGATCTGGGACCTGCGTGCCGGCGTACGCAACGGGCGGCTGGCGCCGGTCCACCTGGTCGCCGTCGGCGGCATCGACTCACCGCGCGCCGCGCTGGCCGCGTTCGACGTCGGCGCGACCGCGGTGCAGCTCGGCACCGCACTCCTGCACGACCCGGGCAGCGCCGAACGGATCGTGACCGGCGTCCGGGAACACCTGCAGCACAACGGAATCGACAGCGTGCTGGACCTCGTCGGTCTGGCCCACGAGAGGTGAACGGGATGAGTTTCGGTCAGCAGTTGAGCGCGGCGATGGACGACCTCGGCCCGCTCTGCGTCGGCATCGACCCGCACGACGCGTTGCTGCGTGACTGGGGCCTGTCGGTCGACGTGGCCGGGCTGCGCGAGTTCGCCGAGCGGTGCGTCACGGCGTTCGGCGGGCAGGTCGCCCTGGTCAAGCCGCAGAGCGCGTTCTTCGAGCGCTTCGGATCCGCCGGTGTCGCGGTCCTGGAGGCCACGCTCGACGGGCTGCGCGCCGCCGGCACTCTCACCCTCCTCGACGTGAAGCGGGGCGACATCGGCACCACGATGGCCGCGTACGCCGCCACCCATCTCGGTCCGGACGCGCCGACGCGGGCGGACGCCATCACCGTGAGTCCGTACCTGGGCACGGGCAGCCTGCTGCCGGCCGTGGCGCAGGCGCAGTCCGGGGGAGCGGGCCTGTTCGCCCTCGCCCTCACCAGCAACCCGGAGGGCGCCGAGGTGCAGCACGCCCGCGGCGCCGACGGGCGCACCGTCGCCCAGCAGGTGATCGAGACGATCGGGGAGTGGAACGCGGCGACGCCCGCAGACCAGCGGGTCGGCGACTTCGGCCTCGTCGTCGGTGCGACCACCGGTGCCGACATCGTCGCGCTCGGCCTGGCCGACGCCCTCGCCGACTGCCGTGGGCCGTTGCTGGCGCCGGGCGTGGGCGCCCAGGGCGCGACGTACGAAGACGTGGTCCGCGGCTTCGGCCGCGCGGCCCGACAGGTCCTGCCGTCCTCCTCGCGGGCGGTCCTGGCGGCCGGTCCGGACCCCGAGTCGCTGCGTACGGCGGTGGTCCGCGAACGCGACGCCGCCCGGCGGGTGCTCGAGGCCCGCTGAGGGACTAGGGTCGGACCGCGCAACCGGTCACCGGTGCTGCGCAGCGAAACCTGCACGACCCCCAGGATCATCGAGGAGACGACACGTGGCACTTCCGGAGTTGACGCCGCAACAGCGGGCGGAGGCATTGGAGAAGGCCGCGGCGGCGCGGCGCGAACGCGCAGCCGTCAAGAACCGGTTGAAGAACTCCCAGGGATCCCTGCGTGAGGTCGTCGACGCCGGCAAGACCAACGAGGTCATCGCGAAGATGAAGGTCTCGGCGCTGTTGGAGTCGATGCCGGGTGTCGGCCGGGTCCGCGCCCGCCAGATCATGGACGAGATCGGGATCGCGGAGACCCGCCGGGTGCGTGGCCTGGGCGCCCACCAGGTGGCCGCGCTGCTGGAGCGTTTCGCCGACTGATGTCCACCCTGTTCGTACTCGCCGGACCGACCGCGGTCGGCAAGGGCACCGTCGCCGCCTACATCCGTGAGCACTACCCGAACGTCTGGTTGTCGGTGTCCGCGACGACCCGTACGCCACGCCCCGGCGAGATCGACGGCGTGCACTACCACTTCGTCAGTCAGGAACAGTTCGACGAGATGGCCGCCAGCGGCGAGCTGCTCGAGTACGCCGTGGTCCACGGCCGCGCCAGCTACGGCACCCCCCGCGGTCCGGTGCTGGAGGCGATCGCCGCCGGCAAGCTGCCGCTGCTGGAGATCGACCTGCAGGGCGCGCGCCAGGTGCGCGAGCGGATGCCCGACGCCTACCTCGTCTTCCTCGCCCCGCCGACCTGGGACGAACTGGTCCACCGGCTCGTCGGCCGTGGCACCGAATCGGCCCAGGAGCAGGAGATCCGGCTGGCCACCGCGCGCCGCGAACTGGCCGCGCAGGAGGAGTTCGACGCCACCATCGTCAACGAGGATGTTGGGGTTGCGGCGCAGGAACTCGTAGACTTGATGGAGCGGCATTCCTCTGCCGCTGATGAAGACTGACTAGAACACCCGCGAAAACGAAACGAGAGCATCTTCGTGTCTGGCACCAAGGCTGCCCCCGAGGGCATCACCAACCCGCCGATCGACGACCTGCTGCAGGTCGCCGACTCCAAGTACGCCCTGGTCGTGCTCGGTGCGAAGCGCGCCCGTCAGATCAACGCGTACTACTCGCAGCTGTCCGAGGGTCTGCTGGAGTACGTCGGCCCGCTGGTCGACTCGCAGATCAACGACAAGCCGCTGTCGATCGCGCTGCGCGAGATCAACGAGGGTCTGCTCGACATCGAGAAGGTCGAGGCCTGAGGCCCTCCGGCCTCATCTGACCCCGATGCGGATCGTCCTGGGTGTCGGCGGCGGGATCGCGGCCTACAAGGCCTGTTCGCTGCTGCGACTGTTCACCGAGGCCGGGCATGACGTCACCGTCGTGCCGACCGCCGCGGCGCTGAACTTCGTCGGCGCGCCGACCTGGTCGGCCCTGTCCGGCAAGCCGGTGCAGACCGACGTGTGGACCGCGGTCCACGAGGTGCCCCACGTTCGACTCGGCCAGCAGGCCGACCTCGTCGTGGTCGCCCCGGCGACGGCCGACCTGCTCGCGAAGGCGAGCCACGGTCTGGCCGACGACCTGCTGACCAACACCCTGCTGACGGCCCGCTGCCCGGTCGTGCTCGCCCCGGCGATGCACACCGAGATGTGGCTCCACCCGGCGACCGTCGCCAACGTCGCGACCCTGCGTGAGCGCGGGGTCGTCGTCGTCGAACCGGCGTCCGGTCGACTCACCGGAGCCGACACCGGTCCCGGCCGACTGCCCGAGCCGGAGCAGATCCGCGACGCAGCGTTGGCGGCCGTCGAGTCCGCGGCGGGGTCGTCGAAGCACGACCTGGCCGGCGTACGCGTCGTGGTCACCGCCGGCGGCACCCGCGAGCCGCTCGACCCGGTGCGCTACCTGGGCAACCGCTCCTCGGGCAAGCAGGGCCACGCCCTCGCCGCTGCGGCCGCGCGCCGCGGCGCCGACGTCACCCTCGTGACGACCTCCGACCTGCCGACGCCGGACGGCGTACGTCAGGTCGCGGTGGAGACCGCGCGCCAGATGCAGGACGCCGTACGCAACGCCCCGGCCGATGTCGTCGTGATGGCCGCGGCCGTCGCCGACTTCCGCCCGGCCGAGG
>JASLFY010000204.1 GCA_030150425.1 Yimella sp.
ACCGCGCGCCACACCCCGATCGTCGTGGTCACCTCCAACGCCACCCGCGAGCTGTCCGAGGCGCTGCGCCGCCGCTGCCTGTTCCTGCACATCGACTACCCCAGCGCCGAGCTCGAGCAGCAGATCGTCGACCTGCACGCCCCCGGCCTGCCCGACGCGACCCGGGAGGCGCTGGTGCGCATCGTGCGCGCCCTGCGCGAGCAGAACCTGCGCAAGCCGCCGTCGGTGGCCGAGACGGTCGACTGGGCGCGCACCCTGCTCTCGATCGGCGCGGGCGACCTCGACGCGGCGTTCGTCGACGCCACGCTCGGGGTGCTGCTCAAGCACCAGGACGACATCGAGACGGCCCGCACCAAGCTCGACCTGTGACCGCTCGATGACCACCCAGCGACTGATCGGCCTGGTGACCGCGATGCGCGACCACGGGCTGGAGGTCGGCACCGCCGAGACCATCACCGCGGCGCAGGCCGTCGAGGTGCTCGGGCTGGACGAGCGGGCGGCGCTGCGCGAGGGGCTGGCCACGACGCTGGTCCGCAGCGCGGACGGACGGCCGGTCTTCGACCAACTCTTCGACCTCTGGTTCCCGGCCGCACCCGGCGCGCGCACCCTCGTACGCCAGCCGGCCGACCTCGCCGAGCTGCGGGAGCAACTCACGCAGGCACTGGCCGACCACGACGAGCAACGGCTGGACGAACTCGCCGGGGCGACGCTGGAACTGCTCGGCCGGGTCTCCCCCGACGACGAGTCCCGCGGCTGGTCGTCGGGCCAGGCGCTGGACTCACTCGCCGCCCAACGACTCATCGCCGGCGCCGCGGAGCTGGCGGGCGAGGGCGACGGTTCGGGCGGGTCCGGTTCCGGATCGGGCGGCTTCCCGAGCCGACTCACCCGCGACGAAATCCGCTCCGAGGTCGCCGCCTTCCGGGCCCGCGTCGAGGCGGAGGCCCGCCGTCGCAACACCGCCGTACGCCCGCGGGAGCAGATCGCCCGCTACGGCGTCGAGTCCCCCGCCGACCTGCGCGACTTCCTCGGACTGTCCACCCGTGACCTGGACGAACTGCGCCGGCAGCTCGACCCGCTGGCCAAGAAGCTGGCCGCGCGCCTCGCCCGCCGGCGGCGTTCGCAGCGTGGCGGGATCGACGTACGCCGCACGTTGCGGGCCGCGACCGCCACCGGCGGGGTGCCGCTGGACCCGGTGTACGAGCGCCCGCACCGTCATCGCCCCGACGTCGTGCTGATCGCCGACATGTCCGGTTCGGTGGGCGGGTTCAGCTCGTTCACCATGCTGCTCATGCAGGCCCTGCACGACCAGTTCCGCACGGTGCGGATGCTCGGGTTCGTCAGCTCGACCGCCGACATCACCCAGGTGGTCAAGAACGCGCCGCCCGGTGCCTCCCTCACCTCGTGGGCGCTGGGGCAGGCCGCGCTGACCACCCGCGGCCGCAGCAGCAGCTACGGCAACGCCCTGGCCGACGTACGCGACCAGTACCTGCCGCTGATCACGCCGCGCACGACCGTCCTGCTGCTCGGCGACGGACGGACCAACTACGGCGACCCCGGCCTCGACCTGCTGCAGGAGGTCGTACGCCCGGCCCGCCGCGCCGCGTGGTTGAACCCGGAACCGGCGAGCCGTTGGGGCACCGGCGACTCGGCCGCGACCGACTACTCCCGCGTCGTCGACATGTACGAGTGTCGCAACGTCACCCAACTTCGCCGCTTCGTCGAACGTGAACTGGGCTGAGCCGCGGGTGATACTGGGCCACGTGTCGTTCCGGAAAGCCTGCTCGCTGCTCGCCCTGCCGGCGCTCGCCCTCGGGGTGACCGCACCGGCCGACGCGGCCGTGACGCCGTACGGCTACGAGGTCGGCGGCACCGCGGTCACGCCCGGCACCTCCGGCGGCGGGCCGACGCTCGCGCCCGGTCTCTACCGGCTCGACCTGCCGAACGACGGCTCGGCCCGGACCGTCACCGTACGGCGGTCGGCGTTCCCCAACCTGCTGGCGAACGTGCGCACCGCGGAGTCGGACGGCACCTCACTCGAGACCACCGGCGACCACAAGCTCGAGGTCGAACTGGTGGGCGCGGACGGCTCCTCCTGCGAGACCGAGTCCGACAGCCTCAGCAAGACGCAGCCGATCGACGCGCTGACGGCCACCATCGGTTGGGACGCCGGCGAGGACAGCCGGTTCAGCTCGTGGGGTGACTGTCAGACCGCCGCCTCACTGACTGTGAAGATCAGCCACACGGCGCCCAACGCCTCCGGCACGACCGCTGCCGAACTGCTGCTGACCGGGGAACCCAAGGCGACCGGCGACACCGGCCGGCCGGCGGGCGCGGCCGACACGGCCGTCCTCAAACCGGCGAAGGGGGCGACGCAGCCGGAGATCTCCGGGGGCCGCGGCTTCACCCGGGCGACCACCGTCACCGACGGCACCTACCCGACCAGTCTCACGGTCGGCGGCTGGACGTTCTACCGGGTGCGCGTCGGCTGGGGTCAGCGGGTCGCCGCCGAGCTGCGTGTCCCGGCCGACGGCAGCAACTTCGCCCCACCCGCCGGTGTATCGGTCGACCTGGCGCTGTTCAGCCCGCAGCGGGCCGACATCACCCCGGGCTACAGCTCGGACACCTCCACGTCGGCGACCATCAACAGCAACGACGCCAGCCAGGACACCCTCAACGTGTTCAGCGCGCCGGTGCGCTGGGCGAACCGCACCCCGGCCAACGGCCTCAGCGGCCCGATCGACGGTTCCGCACTCGAGTTCACCTCCGTCGCGGGCTGGTACTACCTCGGCGTACGAACCCGACTGACCGATCCGAACCCCGAGAAGCCCGTCGCCTCGGTCCCGGCGATCCCGGCGGACCTCGCCGTGCAGGTGACGGGAACACCGACCGCGGGTCCGACGTACACCGGCAGCCCACAGCCCGCGACCGGCCAGATGAGCGTCGGCAAGGGCGTCGACCAGAGCAGTGTTCCGTGGGTTCGCCTGTCGCTCAGTGTGATGGCGGTCCTGCTGGCCGCGGCGGCGGTGGTCTGGGCGCTGCGGCAACGACGCGGTGAGTGAGTCGCACCCCGAGGTGACTGGTTCGCGGTGAGGTGACTCCTCACGGGGAGTCACCTCACCGCGGAGGAGTCACTTCGCCGACGTGGGTACCGCGCGCCACTGCAGCGCCCCGTCGACCGTCGCGCACTCGCGGACGACCCCGTTCTGGTCCGGCTCGGTGGTGCCGACGTCGGACCACGCGCATCCGGCTCCCAAGCGGGCGAGGCCGGGTGTCCCCTTGGGCCCGTCGCCGGGCAACCAGATCGCGACCAGCGCGGCCGCCGCGACCAGTGGTGCCCCGAACAGCGCCGTCGTACGCCGCAGTCGGCGCGCGCGGGCCGCGCGCTGCGCCTGTCGGTCCACGCCAGGGTCGTACGCCCGGGTCATCGACCGGCCCGCGGTCGCGCCTCCGTCGAAGGCCGCCGTCCGGCCGCCGGAGACGAACTCGCCGTGCGCCTCCCCCATCGGTGGCAGCTCGCTGCGGATGTCGACGATGTGTTGGTCGCGCCAGTGCAGTTCCGGCGCCGAGAGGGCGGCCAGCGCCTCACCGGCGGTGGCCGTACGCCGCTCGATGTCGGGGTGTGCGAGGCGAACCAGCGTGTGCCACAACGGATCCGGGACGCCTTGCGGCCGAGGCGGCAGGTCAGCGGGGTCCGTGCGAGTCGTCGCCCGCGGCTTGTGACCGGTCAACAGCTGGATGCCGACCATGCCGGCGGCGTAGAGATCGGAGCGCGGATCGACGTCGTAGCCGCGCATCTGCTCGGGCGCGAGATAGCCGGGGGTGCC
>JASLFY010000234.1 GCA_030150425.1 Yimella sp.
CTGCGCGCCCACAAGGTCACCTCGGCCGAACTGGGTGACTACGTCGAGCGTGTGGTGACCCGATTTGCCGCGCAGCGCACAGAGGGTGAGCGCTTCGCGGAGTGGGTCGGCCGCGCACCCGAGGACGACCTGCGATGACCATCGACACCGCCGACCTGAAGGTCGTCGCCGAGGAGGCCGCGCGCGACCTCGCCGACGCCTCGGCCCACGACATCCTGGCGTGGGCGGGGGAGCAGTTCGGCGACGGGCTGGTGGTGGCCGCCTCCATGCAGGACACCGTGCTGGTCCACCTCGCGAGTGTGGCCGTGCCGGGTGTGCAGGTGATCTTCCTCGACACCGGCTACCACTTCCCGCAGACGCTGCAGACCCGCGACCGGGTGGCCGCGGAGTACGACGTACGCCTGCTGAACATCACCCCGCGGCAGACCGTCGCGCAGCAGGACGCCGACTATGGCGCGAAGCTGCACGACCGCGACCCCGACCTGTGCTGCGCGCTGCGCAAGACCCACCCGCTGGACGAGGCGCTCGACGGGCGCTCCGCCTGGGCGACCGGTCTACGCCGGGTCGAGTCGGCGAGCCGGGCGGACACGCCCGTCGTGTCGTACGACGACCGCCGGGAGATCCTCAAGCTGGCGCCGCTGGCGACGTGGACCGACGAGCAGGTGGCGGCGTACGTCGCCGACCACGACGTGATCATGAATCCGCTGCTGTCGCAGGGCTATCCGTCGATCGGCTGCGCGCCGTGCACCCGGAAGGTGCTGGCCGGCGAGGACGCCCGCGCGGGTCGTTGGTCGGGCACCGGCAAGACGGAGTGCGGCATCCACGTCGGCTGACACCCGGGCGAGCCCGCAGGATTGGTCACCTCGCGCCCTGGCCGATTAGAGTGGTGGGTCCCCACTCGAGAACACAGGGAGCACGCCGATGAGTGCCAGTCCGTCCGAGCGCCACGAGCGCATCCTGACCGACCTGTCGGCCACGGTCGCCCCGCTGGGTGTCCTCGTGGAGGACCTCACCGTCACCCCGGCCGGCAAGCGCCGCCTGGTGCGCGTCCTCATCGATCGCGACCTGTCCGACCTGGACCCCGCCGATGAGACCAGCCCGGTCGACTCCCTCGATCTCGACACCGTCGGCGACATCACCCGGATCATCTCCGACCGCCTCGACGAGACCGACGCGATGGGCGAACAGCCGTACGTGCTCGAGGTCTCGTCGCCGGGCGTCGACCGTCCGCTGACCGAGCCCCGTCACTTCCGCCGCAACGTCGGCCGTCTGGTGACGATCCCTGCTGCCGGCGACCGCCCCGAGGTGGCCGGTCGCATCGTCCGCGTCGGCGCCGACGGCGTCGACCTGCAGGCCGCGGACGAAACCGTACGAAGCGTGCCGTTCGCCGAGATCGAGCAGGCCCGCATCACCGTGGAATTCAACCGACCCGAGTCGAAGGAGCACTGATGGACATCGACATGGCCGCGCTGCGCGCACTGGAGCGGGAGCGCGAGATCCCGATGGATGTCATCGTGCCCGCGATCGAGCAGGCGATGCTGACCGCATACCACCGCATCGACGGTGCCTACCGCAACGCCCGCGTGGAGCTGGACCGCAAGACCGGTCACGTCGTGGTGTGGGCGCGCGAGGACGGCGAGCTCGACGACGAGGGCGTACGCGGTGAGGCCGGCCCCGAGTTCGACGACACCCCCGCCAACTTCGGCCGCGTCGCCGCCGCGACCGCCCGCCAGGTGATCGTGCAGCGGATGCGCGACGTCGAGGACGAGGCGATCCTGGGCGACTTCAAGGGCCGCGAGGGCGACATCGTCGCCGGTGTCATCCAGCAGTCCAGCGACCCGCGCACGGTCAAGGTCGACTTCGGCACCGTTGAGGGCTTCCTGCCGTCGGCGGAGCAGGTGCCGGGGGAGACGTACAAGCACGGCGAGCGGCTGCGCTGCTACGTCGTCAGCGTCAAGCGCGGCCCGAAGGGCCCGCAGATCGGCCTGTCGCGCACCCACCCGAACCTGGTCCGCAAGCTGTTCGCGCTCGAGGTCCCGGAGATCGCGGACGGCACCGTGCAGATCGCCGCGCTGGCCCGCGAGGCCGGCCACCGCACCAAGATCGCGGTCCACAGCAAGGTGCCCGGCATCAACGCCAAGGGCGCGTGCATCGGCCCGATGGGCTCCCGCGTCCGCGCGGTGATGACCGAGCTGCACGGCGAGAAGATCGACATCGTCGACTACTCCGACGACCCGGCCACGTTCGTCGCGGCCGCGCTGTCGCCGTCGCAGGTGCAGTCGGTCGAGATCACCGACCCGCAGGCCCGCGCGGCCCGGGTCGTGGTGCCCGACTTCCAGCTGTCGCTGGCGATCGGCAAGGAGGGGCAGAACGCCCGTCTCGCGGCCAAGTTGACCGGCTGGCGGATCGACATCCGGCCGGACACCGCGGTCAGCGGTCAGTGATCGCTGCGCTAGACTTACTGCCGGACGGTTCGTCGTCCGACAACCACACACCCACCTCGGTGCGGACCTGTGTCGGTTGCCGGGTGCGCGACGAACGGTCCGGTCTGGTGCGGGTCAAGGTGTCCGACGGCCGTCTGACGGTCGACGAACACGGCCGCCTCCCCGGTCGGGGGGCGTGGCTGCACCCACGGACGGACTGCTTGGACAAGGCGTTGCAACGCCGCGCCTTCGCCCGAGCCCTGCGTACCAGCACCGAACTGGACACCGACTCCCTGGTGGAGTGGGTCGCCCACCACACGTCATCACCCGATGGCGTGCCGGTAGAGAACCGAAAGCGGGTTTGACGCTATGAGCACCCGATGAGTACTCAGCGATGAGCACCCTCTACTGACGGTTCGTCCTGCGCGAAAGCAACGCTCGGACCGTCGCAAACTCGAAGGAGAAGTGTGGCAAAGGTCCGAGTCCACGAGCTCGCCAAGGAGCTCGGGATCGAGAGCAAGGAACTACTGGCCTACCTGAAGGAGCAGGGCGAGTTCGTCAAGACGGCGAGCTCGACCATCGAAGCTCCGGTGGTCCGCAAGATCAAGGAGAACCCGCCGGCCGCTGCCGGTGGCGCCGCTCCCAAGGCTGCCCCGAAGCCGGGCGCCAAGACCCCGGCCCCGAAGCCGGGCGCTACCCCCGCCGCGGCGGCCAAGCCCGCCCCGGCCACCCCGGAAGCTGCCAAGCCGGCTGCCGCCGCCCCCGGACCGCGTCCGGGTCCGAAGGTGCCCGCCGAGCCGCAGGCTCCGGCCGCGTCGACTCCTGCCCCGGCTGCTCCGGCTCCGGCGGCTCCCGCCGCGAAGCCGGCCGGTAACCGTCCGGCCCCGAAGCCGGGCGCTCGTCCGGCTGCTCCGGCTGCCCGCGAGGGTGGTCGTGGTGAGGGCCGTGGCGACGGTCGCGACCAGCGTCCGGGCGGCAACCGTCCCGGCCCGCGCCCCGGTGGCGCGCCGCGTCCGGGCAACAACCCGTTCAGCTCGAACCAGGGCATGCGCAGTGGTTCGCAGCAGTCCGCGCGTCCGGGCAACAATCCGTTCGCTCCCAG
>JASLFY010000269.1 GCA_030150425.1 Yimella sp.
GCCGGCGCCGCGCAGTTCGTCGACCAACGCCATGCTCTCGGGGTACGCCGGACGCCGGTAGTCCTGGTGCAGCCGGTCGTCGGTGGCGGCGTGCAGCAGCCCCGGATCCGTGGTCATCGCGTGGGTCAGCAGGGCGGCCCGGCCGGCGTTGCGGGCGGCGTCGGTCAGCGGAACCATCCCCGGCAGCGCCGAGCGCGCCTTGTCGGTCGACAGGGTCGCGTCGGGCACGAGCGCGACCGCGCGGACGTCGGGGTGCAACTGCGGTCGTACGGTGCGCCAGGCGGTGCCCGCCCACCACGACACGGTGTAGCCGCCGTAGACGCTCACGGACGCGTTGTCGGGGTGTCCCTCCAGTTCGGCGGCAACGTCGTTCACCAGCGCGAGGCCGTCCGCGTCCAGCGGTCGCCCGGTGAGGGCGTACGCCGCACTCACCCCGGCCACGATCGCGGCGGCGGAACTGCCGAGGCCGCGGGCGTGGGGCACCGCGTTGGTGCACGACAGGTGCAGGCCGCGCGGGGCGGTGACCCCGAGGCGCGACCAGAGCGCGCACATCGACCGATGGACCAGGTGGCGCTCGTCGGTCGGGACCGTTCCGGCCCCTTCCCCGCTGACGTCGATCCGCAGTTCGTCGCCCGTGACGTGCGCCTCGAGCACGTCACGCAGCTCGAGCCCGAGACCGAGCGAGTCGAAGCCGGGACCGAGGTTCGCCGAGCTGGCCGGTACGTCGACCCGCACCGCGGCGCCGGAACGGATCCCTTTGTCCGACATCAGGATTCGAGGCCGAGAGCGCGCGCGACCGTGACCGTGTCGATCGGCACCCGAGTGGGCTGGACATCGTCGCCGGAGGCGGTCTTGAGCGCCCACTGCGGGTCCTTCAGACCGTGGCCGGTGACGGTGCAGACGACGGTCGCACCGCGCGGGATACGGCCGGCCTCGTGCATCTTCAACAGCCCCGCGATGGAGGCCGCCGAACCCGGCTCGACGAAGACGCTCTCGGTCGAGGAGAGCCGGCGGTGCGCGGCGAGGATCTGGTCGTCGGTGACGGAATCGATCAGGCCGCCGGACTCGTCGCGGGCCGCCTCGGCCTGCGACCACGAGGCCGGGTTGCCGATCCGGATCGCGGTCGCGATGGTCTCCGGGTCGGAAATCGGGTGGCCCTTGACGATGGGCGCCGCACCCTCGGCCTGGAAGCCCCACATCTGCGGCCGCTTGGTGGCGATCGGGGCGCCGTGGGCGGCGTCGGTCGCCTCGCGGTAGCCCTTCCAGTACGCGGTGATGTTGCCGGCGTTGCCGACCGGCAGGACGTGGATGTCGGGGGCGTCGCCTAGCGCGTCGATGACCTCGAACGAGGCGGTCTTCTGCCCCTCGATGCGGGCCGGGTTGACCGAGTTCACGAGCTCGACCGGGTAGGCCTCGGCCAGCTTGCGGGCCAGCCCGAGGCAGTCGTCGAAGTTGCCGTCGACCTGCAGCAGGGTGGCGCCGTGGGCGATCGCCTGGCTGAGCTTGCCCATCGCGATCTTGCCGTCCGGCACCAGCACCGCGCAGGTCATCCCGGCCTTGGTGGCGTACGCCGCCGCGGACGCGCTGGTGTTGCCGGTGGACGCGCAGACGACCGCCTTGGCGCCCGACTTCGCAGCCATCGACATGGCCGTGGTCATGCCGCGGTCCTTGAACGACCCGGTCGGGTTCATCCCTTCGTACTTCACCCACACGTCGGCGCCGGTCAGCTCGGACAGCCGCTCGGCGTGGATCAGCGGGGTGCCGCCCTCGCCGAGGGTGACCACCGGGGCACCCTCGAGCATCGGGAGCCGGTCGGCGTATTCGCGGATGACCCCGCGCCACTGGTGAGCCATGGATCAGGACCCTTCGTATCGGAGCACCGACAGAACGTCGGCGACGTCCGGCGATGCCTTGAGCTGGTCGACGATGGCGGCGAGTTCGGACTCCCCCGCCCGGTGGGTGACGATGTGCAGCATCGCCTGGCCGTCCTGCGAGCGTCGGACGCCCTGGCGCATCGACTCGATCGAGACGCGGTGGTCGCCGAAGATGCCGGTGATGGCGGCGAGCACGCCCGGTCGGTCCTCGACGTCGACGCGGATGCAGTAGCAGGTGGTGGAACGGCCGATCGGTTCGATCGGCAGGTTGGCGTACGCCGATTCGCCCGGTCCGCGGCCGCCCTGCACCTTGTGTCGGGCCGCCTGCACCAGGTCGCCGAGCACCGCCGACGCGGTCGGGTCGCCACCGGCGCCCTTGCCGTAGAACATCAGCTCGCCGGCCAATTCGGTCTCGACGAACACCGCGTTGTACGCCTCGCGGACGCTCGCCAGCGGGTGGCTGCGCGGCAGCAGCGTCGGGTGGACGCGTACGTTCACGGCGGAGCCGCCGTCCCGGTCGACGCGCTCGGCGATGGCCAGGAGCTTGACCACGCAGCCGATCTTTCTGGCCGCGCGGATGTCGTCGGCGGTGACGCCCATGATCCCTTCGCAGTGGACGTCGCCTGTGGTGACGCGGGTGTGGAACGCCAGCGACGCGAGGATCGCGGCCTTCGCCTGGGCGTCGTGGCCCTCGACGTCGGCGGTCGGGTCAGCCTCGGCGTAGCCGAGCTCCTGGGCCTGCGCGAGCACGTCCGGCAGGGCCGCGCCGGTGCGGTCCATCTTGTCGAGGATGAAGTTGGTGGTGCCGTTGACGATGCCCATCACCCGGCGTACCTGGTCGCCGGCGAGCGACTCGCGCAGCGGTCGGATCAGCGGGATGGCACCGGCGACGGCGGCCTCGTAGTAGAGGTCCACTCCGTGGGCGTCGGCCAGTTCGTAGAGCTCCGGGCCGTGCTGGCCGAGCAGCGCCTTGTTGGCGGTGACGACGCTCGCGCCTGAAGCAATTGCCTTCTGCAGCAGCGACTTCGTCGGCTCGATGCCACCCATCAACTCGACCACGACGTCGGCGCGGGTGACCAGCTCGTCGGCGTCGGTGGTGAACAGTTCGGCCGGCAGCCCGGTGTCGGAACGGTCCTTGGTCGTGTCGCGTACGGCGACCCCGACGATCTGCACCGGACGGCCGATGCGGGCGGTGAACTCGTCGGCGGCGCTGACCAGTCGGGTGGCGACGGCCCCTCCGACGACACCACAACCGAGCAGTGCGATCCGCAACGGATCAGCAGACATGACTACTCCCCCTCCAGGGACAACAGGTCCTCAATGGTCTCGCGGCGGATCCACGACGTGACGCCGGCGTCCGTGACGGCCAGCACCGGCGGCCGCGGCACGTGGTTGTAGCTGCTCGACAGCGACCGGCAGTACGCCCCGGTCGCGGCCACCGCGAGCAGGTCGCCGTCGGCGACGTCTGCGGGCAACTGCACGTCGCGTACGACGATGTCGCCGGACTCGCAGTGCTTGCCGACGACGCGCGCCGTCACCGGGGCTGCGGACGACGTACGGTCGGCCAGTTCGCAGTGGTAGTCGGCGTCGTAGAGCACCGGGCGGGCGTTGTCGCTCATGCCGCCGTCGACCGCGACGTAGGTGCGGGTGAGGGTCTCGTCGACGACGACCGGCTTGACGGTGCCGACCCGGTAGAGGGTCATACCGGCCGGGCCGATGATCGACCGGCCCGGCTCGATCGAGATGGCCGGCACCGGCATGTCGGCCGCCGCGCACGCCTCGCGGACGATGGCGGCCAGCCGGTCGGCCATGTCCGCCGGGTCGAGCGGCCGGTCGGTGGGCAGGTAGGCGATGCCGAAACCGCCGCCGAGGTCGAGTTCCGGCAGCGTGATGCCGTGGTCGGCCGCCACCTGCAGCTGCAACGCGATGAGCCGCTGGGCGGCGACCGCGAAACCGTCGGACTCGAAGATCTGGGACCCGATGTGGGAGTGGAAACCGAGCAGTTGCAACGAGGTTCGGGCCAACACCCGGCGTACGGCGTCGGCCACCTGGCCGTCGAGGCTGAAGCCGAACTTCTGGTCCTCGTGGGCGGTGGCGATGAACTCGTGGGTGTGCGCCTCGACACCGGTCTTCACCCGCAACATCACCCGTGCGGTCACCCCGGCGCGCTCCGCGGCGTCGGCGACGCGGTCGATCTCCTCGAAGGAGTCGACGATCAGCCGACCCACGCCGTACGCGAGCGCCGCCTCGATCTCCGCGACGGACTTGTTGTTGCCGTGCATCGCGAGCCGTTCACCAGGCACCTGCGCGCGCTGCGCAACGGCGAGTTCACCGCCGCTGCAGACGTCGAGGTACAGGCCCTCCTCGTGGACCAGGCGGGCCATCGCGGTGCACAGGAACGCCTTGCCGGCATAGAACACGTCGCAGGTGGTGCCGATGTCGGCGAACGCCCGCGCGAACTCGTCGCGGAACCGGCGGGCGCGTTCGCGCGCGTCCTGGACGTCGACCAGATACGCCGGGGTGCCGAACCGCTCCGCCAGGTCGCGTACGTCGTGTCCGGCGATGCTGAGCGAACCGTCCGCGTTCCGGGTCGTGTGGGCGGAGAAGACGGGTGTCTGAGCTGCGTTGGCGTCCATCGGCGGCAACGCTACCGACGCGCGCGTCGGCGTTCGACGCGTAGCCACCAACCGGACGGCGGACACAATCCCCAGGGCGCCCCGGGCAACCGCAACAGCGCGGCCGTGGCCACTACCGTGCCGCCATGCACCCGTGGGCCGTCGCGCTGGCGATCACCGTCCCGAGCGCGATCGCCGGCGTCCTGCTGCGGTCCGCCCTCGCGGACTTCGACTACCGTCGCGACGACGAGCTGCAGCTCCCCCGGCGGGCCACCTGGTGGCTGCCGCCTGCCGTCCTCGCCGCCGCCCTCATTGCGGGAGTGTCGGTGTCTCGCACAAGTTCTCCTGTCGCGGTGGCCACCTTCGTAGTGGCTGCGTGGGTGATGGTGGTGTTGGCGTTCATCGACCTCGACGTCCACCGGTTGCCGAATCGCATCCAGTTGCCGAGCTACCCGATCCTCGGTGTTCTGCTCGCCGCCTGCAGCCTCGCAACGGGCGACTGGTTCGCCTTCGCCCGGGCGCTCGGCTGTGGAGCGGGGCTGTGGCTTTTCTACTTCGTGCTCGCCCTGATGCCGTCCGGGTTCGGCTTCGGCGACGTGAAACTGGCCGGCCTGCTCGGCATGCTGCTCGGTTGGCTCGGGGTCGGCCCGGTCGTCACGTCGACCTTCGTCACCTTCATCGCCGGCGGGCTGGTGGCGGCCGGCGCGCTCATCACGCGTCGGGCGAACCGGAAGACCGAGTTCGCGTACGGGCCGTACATGCTCATCGGCGCGCTCGCCGCGATCGCCCTGGCGACGCCGACGCTCTGAGCGCCGACGATCGCCTTGCCCCGGCGGTCTACATGCAGCTGCACGCACCTGCCCGATGCGGGAGTTCGGGCGCCAGTCTGGTACGGTTGGCGGCCGTCGCCCCCTTAGCTCAGGGGATAGAGCACCGCCCTCCGGAGGCGGGAGCGCAGGTTCGAATCCTGCAGGGGGCAC
>JASLFY010000352.1 GCA_030150425.1 Yimella sp.
GACGCAGCAATCGTGCCCCTCGTCCTCGGCAGCCAGAGCCAACCCCTCGACATCGGCCGCACCCAACGCCTGTTCACCGGCGCCCTGCGCGAAGCCGTCATCCAACGCGACAAACACTGCACCTACCACGGCTGCACACGCCCCGCCGCCTGGTGCGACATCCACCACATCACCCCCTGGTCCCGCGGCGGCAAGACCTGCCTGACCAACGCCGCGCTGCTCTGCGACGAACACCACCACATCGTCCACCGCGACCACCTCTTCGCCATCGCCACCGCGACCGGCGTCACCTGGATGCAGCCGGGCTACAAGCTCACCGCCTGAACGTGGAGAACTCCTTGACGCCGTACCCCGCCTGTTGCAGGCTCGACCGACGCCTGCCGCGCTGCGTGGCGTCGACGACCAGCTCGACGTACGAAGGAAGTTCATGAAACTCGACCTCACCGTCCTGGCCATCCCCGCCTTCATCGGTTCGATGGCCGCCGAGTACGTCTGGCAGCGCAAGCACCCCGTCGAGCCGGGCACCCGCGCCGGCGACTACGAGTTCAAGGACACGATGGCGAGCCTGTCGATGGGTGTCGGCAGCCTGATCGCCCCGTACGTCTCCCAGGCGCTGCTGCGCCGGGACGGCAAGGTCGTCAAGACCGCGATGGTGGCGGCGATCGCCGCGACCGCGGCGACGACGGCCCTGGACGTCGCCCGCAAGATGCGCAGCGACGAGTTCGGTGCCGCCGGGATCGCCGACTGGAACCCGAACGAGCTGCAGCAGGAGCAGGCCGCCGGAACCAGCGACGCCAAGCCGGTGCTGCACCGGATCACCGGCACCGTCGCCGCCACCGCCGTCGCGTCGACCGTTCTGGTCGTCGCCACCGAGTGGGGCGCGCGCACCGCGGGCGACAAGGTCTTCGAGCGCTCCCCGTTCGACCTCGGTCCGAGCAAGAAGGCCGCGGCACTGGCCGTCCTCGGCTGGGACTTCATCTACTACTGGAACCACCGGCTCGACCACGAGGTGCGGTGGATGTGGGCGATGCACGAGGTGCACCACTCGAGCGAGCGCTACAACCTGTCGACCGCGCTGCGGCAGCCGTGGGGCGACACGATCACGTTGTACGTGCCGTACAGCCTGCTCGCCCTGGCGGGCGTCCGCCCCGGCCACATCATGAACGCGCGGGCGATCAACCTGATCTACCAGTTCTGGATCCACACCGAGGCGATCCGCACGATCGGCCGCCTCGAGCGGGTGCTGAACACGCCGTCCCACCACCGGGTCCATCACGGCACGAACAGCGAGTACCTCGACCGCAACCACGGCAGCATCCTGATCATCTGGGACAAGCTGTTCGGCACCTTCGAGGCCGAGGACGCACAACCGGTCTACGGGCTGACCACCAACATCAACACCTTCAACCCGCTGCGGATCGTCAGCCACGAGTGGGTCGACATGTTCGCCGACGTGGCGAGCGCCGACGACTGGGTCGAGCGGTGGTCCTACCTGCTGCGCGGGCCGGGGTGGGCGTACGACCGGCGCAAGGCGCGCCTGGCTGCGTGAGCTCCCCGGGAAGGAATCGAACCTTCGTCGCTAATCCTGATTCAAAGTCAGGCGGCCCCTGCCAGCAGAGCAACCGGGGAACGGGTCACGGCGTACGACGCCGACGACACCGCCCGCCAGCCTAAACGGTCGCGGCGCGGTGCGCCGAACCGGCGCGGTTCAGCCCTGTTGGATCTCGACGCGGTTCCCGACCGGGTCGTCGGTGTGGAAGCGACGTACGCCGGGGATCTGTTCGTCCGGACGAACCTCTCCCCCGGCGGCCCGGACCCGCGCCGCGACCGCGTCCAGGTCGTCGACCAGGAAGCACGGGTGCGCCTTGCGCGCGGGCACGAACGGCTCCTCGACGCCGCAGTGCAGTTCCTGCGGCCCGACCTGGAACCAGCAACCGCCGCGTACGGCGAGCAGCGGGGGCTTCGGGATCTCCGGCAGGTCGAGGACACCGGAGTAGAACCCACGCAACGCGTCCTCGGATCCGGCCGGGCAGGCGATCTGCACGTGGTGCAGCCCGCGTACGGTCGGCGCGCTCATCGGACGGCCACCGCGAAGATGCGCCGGAACGGGAAGGCTACTCCGTACGGCCGCCGCGGGTACGCGGCCGCCAGTCGCCGATCCAGTTCGGCCAGGAAGTCGTCACGCTCGGCGCCGTCGAGCGTGACGAGGATCGGGCGCAACGCGGTTCCCTTGACCCACTCGAGCACGGGATTCGCTTGTGCCCCTTGCGGATCCAGCAGTTGCACGTACGTGGTCTCCCAGGCGTCGACCTGCGACGCGCATCCGGCGAGCAGGTCGGCGTAGCCGCTCGGCTCCGACACCGGGTCGTGCCGCAGCAGCCTCGACAGGTCCGCGGCGCGGGGGTGATCGGCGACGACCTCGCGGATGATCCGGTGGGAGTCGGCGCCGAAGTTTCCCGGCACCTGCATGGCGAACACCCCACCGGCCGGCAGTGCGTCCACCCAGGTCGGGATCATCGCCTCGTGCCCCGGGACCCACTGCAGGGTGGCGTTCGTGACAATCAGGTCCGGAGCGACGGTCGTCGGATCCCAGTGGGAGACATCCTGTTCCACCCACTCGACCCGACGGCCGGTGTCGTGCGCCCGGGCCTGGTCGAGCATGTTCGACGACGAGTCCACACCGACGATCCGGGCACCGGGAAACCGCTCGGCCAGCAACAGCGTCGCCAGACCGTTTCCGCAGCCCAGGTCGACCACCCGTTCGGCGCTCGACAACGGCACCCGCTGCAACAGGTCCCGGAACGGTCGGGTGCGGTGATCGGCGAACTGTTCGTACTGCCGCGCGTCCCAGGTGGCCATGCGAACCTCCAGATATCTTGACGTCAAGATACTCTAACTCGAAACAATCTCTTACCGTCAAGTAACTCGACATCAAGACATCGACTACCATCGGCCCATGGCAGAGCCCACCGCCGACGAGGTCGACCAGATCGTCGATGCCTGGCGTCGCGAACGTCCGGACCTCGACGTCGACCCGCTGCTGGTCCTCTCGCGGATCACCCGACTGGCCCGCCGCCTCGACCTGGCCCGGGCGAGCGCCTTCGCCACCCACGACCTCGACGCCTGGGAGTTCGACGTCCTGTCGGCGCTGCGACGGGTCGGCGCACCGTACGAGCTCTCCCCCGGCGCCCTCGGTCAGCAGACCCTGGTGACCAGCGGCACCATGACCAACCGGGTCGACCGCCTCGCCGCCCGCGGCTTCGTCGAACGCCGACCGGCGCCGAACGACCGGCGCGGCGTGTTGGTCCGACTCACCGCGGACGGGCAGCGCGTCGTCGACGCAGCCTTCGAGGACCTGCTCGCCCAGGAGCAGCAGTTGCTGTCCAGCCTGCCGAAGGCCGAGCGCCGTACGTTGGCCGCGAACCTGCGCGGCCTGCTCACCACCCTCGAGGGCTGACCTCAGTCGTCCAACTGCTCGGCGGCCTCGAGCCACTCCAGCTCGAGCCCCTCGCGCTCCGCGTGGATCTCGCGCAGCTTCGCGTCGAGCTCAGCAGCCTTCACGTGGTCGTTCGCCGCGGCGAGCAACTGCGTGTGCAGCTTCTCCTCCTGCTCCGAGCTGCGCTGGAGCGCCTTCTCCAACCGGGCGACGGTCTTGCGCAGCTCGCGCCGCTCAGCAGCGGACAGGCCGGTCGACTGCGCGGCAGCACCGCTCGACGTGGCCGCCGGCGTCGCGGCCGAGGGCTCCTGCGCGGCCCGCAACTGCAGGAACTGTTCGACGCCGCCGGTCAGCTGACGGATCGCGCCGTCGCCGAGCAGCGCGACCTGACGGTTGCACATCCGCTCGAGCAGGTACCGGTCGTGGGAGACCACGATGAGCGTGCCGGCCCAGCCGTCGAGCACGTCCTCCATGGACGTCAGCGTCTCGATGTCGAGGTCGTTGGTCGGCTCGTCGAGCAGCAACACGTTCGGTTCGGTCATCAGCAGCCGCAGGAACTGCAGGCGCCGCCGCTCACCACCGGACAGGTCACCGACGCGGGTCTGCTGCCGCGCACCACTGAAGCCCAGGCGCTTGGCCAGCGTCGACGCGGAGGTCTCCTTGCCGTCCAACATGATGTACGACTTCACCTCGGTGATCGCGTCGATCACCTTCATCCCGGTGACGTCGGCGAGCTCGCGCAGTTCCTGGGTCAGGAAGGCGAGCTGCACCGTACGACCCTCCTTGCGCTTGCCGGCCGACAACGGCTGGCTGCCGGCGATCGCGCGCAACAGCGTCGACTTGCCGGCGCCGTTCACCCCGACGATGCCGGTCCGCTCGCCCGGCGCGAGTCGCCAGGTCTGCTGGTGCACCAGCTCCCGGCCGCCGACCTCGATGGAGGCGTCGATCAGGTCGATGACGTCCTTGCCGAGGCGGGTGGTCGCGAAGCGCACCAACTCCACCTCGTCGCGCGGGTCGGGCTCCCCGGCGATCAGCTCGTTCGCGGCCTCGATGCGGAACTTCGGCTTCGACGTGCGCGCGGGCGCACCGCGGCGCAGCCAGGCGAGTTCCTTGCGCAGCAGGTTCTGGCGCCGCTCCTCGGTGGCCGCCGCCACCCGGGTGCGCTCCGCCTTCGCCAACACGTACGCGGCGTAGCCGCCTTCGTACTGCTCGACCCGTCCGTCGACGACCTCCCAGGTGAGGGTCGCGACGGCGTCCAGGAACCACCGGTCGTGGGTGATCGTGACGAGGGCGTTGTTCGCGGTGGCCCGGCGGCCGACCAGGTAGTCGGCCAGCCACTGCACTCCCTCGACGTCGAGGTGGTTGGTCGGCTCGTCCAGCAGCAGCACGTCCGGGTCGTCGATCAACAGGCGCGCCAACGAGATCCGGCGCCGTTCGCCACCGGACAGCGGACCGACCAATTGGTCGTGACCGC
>JASLFY010000356.1 GCA_030150425.1 Yimella sp.
TCGGTCGGCGGCGGTCAGGTCGGCCGGCGTCGCGCCGTAGTTCTGATCGACGTACACGTCGGCCGGTTGGTGCGCACCGAACGGGCCGTCGACCATGGCCAGCGTACGAACTCCCTTGCGGCGCAGCGCAGTTCCGATAGACGCCGGAATCTCGTAGCCGTCCAGGACGGCGTGGGTGACAGGTGACGCGTCGAGCGAGTCCGCCGGGCGGATCGCGATCCCGAGCTCCCTGTAGTCCCGCGCGACCCACGGGACGGAGAGTTCGCCGTACGCCTCGACGGCCACGCCCCGGTGGCGCAGTTCCTGCGCCAGCGCCAGGCAACGGACCGCGTGGCCGACCCCGATCTCGGGACGGGCGTCGACGCGGAGCCCGACCAACGGCTCCGCGGGCGGTGGGATGGCCGACATCCGGGGCCTTTCGTCAGCGCGATGAGTTGTCGGTCGTCACATCGTGTCCGACACTGTCCTGGCGGCCAACGATGCTAGCGTGAGACGGCCCGCGCGACAGTGGGCGTACACGCAGAACTACGGGAGACATTTCGTGAGCATTCTTGAGGGTTCGTCGATCCTGGTCACCGGCGGCACAGGTTCGTTCGGCAAGGCGTTCATCCGCCGGTTGCTGGACGAGGTGAACCCCAAGCGCGTGGTCATCTACTCGCGCGACGAACTGAAGCAGTGGGAGACCCGCCAGCTGTTCCAGGACGACCCGCGACTGCGCTGGTTCATCGGTGACGTCCGCGACCTCGACCGGCTGCGCCGCGCGGTCCACGGCATCGACTACGTCGTCCACGCCGCCGCGCTGAAGCAGGTCGACACCGGCGAATACAACCCGCACGAGTTCGTGAAGACGAACGTGCTCGGCTCGCAGAACGTCATCGAAGCCGCGATCGACGCCGGCGTCAAGAAGGTCGTCGCCCTGTCGACCGACAAGGCCTCCAGCCCGATCAACCTGTACGGCGCGACCAAGCTGACCGCCGACAAGCTGTTCATCCTGGGCAACCACTACGCCGCCGCCTACCAGACCCGGTTCGCCGTGGTCCGTTACGGCAACGTCACCGGTTCGCGTGGCTCGATCATCCCGAAGTTCCGTGCGCTGCACGAAGCTGGCGAGTCGCTGCCGATCACCGACCTGCGCTGCACCCGCTTCCTGATCACCCTGCCGGCCGCGGTCCAGATGGTGCTCGACACCTTCGAGATGATGCAGGGTGGCGAGCTCGTCGTTCCGCACATCCCGTCCCACAAGGTCACCGACCTCGCCCAGGCGATCGCGCCCGGCGCGAAGATGCACGACATCGGCCTGCGCCCCGGCGAGAAGCTGCACGAGGAGATGATCAGCCAGGAGGAGGGTCGTCGTGCGGTCATGGTGATGGACGGCAAGTACTACATCCTCCAGCCGGAGTTCGCGACCTGGGGTTACGAGGCTCCGAAGGACGCCGTGCCGGTTCCCGAGGGCTTCCACTGCGCGTCCGACAAGAACGACATCTGGTACGACGCCGACGACATCCGCAAGATCCTGGAGTCCGGCGTCTGATGCTCCCGTACGGCCGTCAGTCCATCGACCAGTCGGACATCGACGCGGTCGCGGAGGTCCTGACCAGCGACTGGCTCACCACCGGGCCCGCCGTCGAGGCGTTCGAGCAGCAGATCGGCGCGATCGCCGGTCACGCCGATCTGCCGGCCGTGTCGGTGACCTCGGGCACCGCCGCGCTGCACACCGCGTACGCCGCGGCGCAGGTGAAGCCGGGCGACCAGGTGATCACCACCCCGCTGACCTTCTTCGCCACGGCGACGTGCGCGATGTGGCAGGGGGCGGAGATCGTCTTCGCCGACGTCAGCCCGGACACCGGAAACCTCGACCCGGAGTCGGTCGCGTCGCTGATCACCGACCGCACCAAGGTGGTCGCCGGTGTCGACTACGCCGGTCACCCGATCGACGCGCCGGCGCTGCGCAAGGTCGCCCACGACCACGGTGCGCTGTTGCTGGAGGACGCCGCACACTCGATCGCCGGTTCGCTGGACGGCGTGCCGGTCGGCTCGTTGGCCGACCTGACCACGTTCTCGTTCTTCCCGACCAAGAACCTCACCACCGCCGAGGGCGGTGCGGTGGTCTCGGGTGACGCCGACCTGCTCGATCGCGCCCGGATGTTCAAGGGCATCGGTTACGAGCGCAAGCCGGAGCTGATGGAGGCGAACGGTGGCTGGTACTACGAGGTCCACTCGCTGGGTCTGAACTACCGACTGCCCGACGTGCTCGCCGCCCTCGGCCTGAGCCAGCTGAAGCGGTTGCAGGCGTTCAAGGAGCGGCGCCAGGCGATCACCGACCGGTACAACGCGGGACTGGCCGGCATCGAGGAGCTCATCCTCCCGGGTCACCGTGAGGGTGCCTCGCCGATGTGGCACCTCTACCCGCTGCGCATCCAGGACGGTCGTCGCCGCGAGCTGTTCGACCACCTGCGGGCCGACGGCATCGGGGTGCAGGTGAACTACATCCCGGTCCACCACCAGCCGCTGTTCCAAGAACTGGGCCACCGCAAGGGTTCCTGCCCGGTCGCGGAGACCTACTCCGAGCAGGAGATCAGCCTGCCGATGTTCCCCGACCTCACCGACGAGCAGGTCGACGGGGTCGTCGCGTCCATCCGCGACTTCCTCGGCGCCTGAGCGACCGGTTCCCGCAATGCACCACGCGAACCACTTCTACGGCCACGCCGACATCATGGCGGAGTACGCCGGGGTCGAGGGAGTGCCGCGGATCTGGGGCTTCCTGCAACACGGATGGAACACCCACGACGGGTTCGCCGTCGGCACCTCCTTCGTGCCGGGCTACCCGAAGCTGGTGTGGTCGCGCGACGTCGCCCGCCGCGGGTGGGCGCTCGGACTCCACCCGTACATCGTGGTGGGGGCGCCGTGGGCTTACCTGCTGTTACTGAACGACCAGGACAGTTGGGAGGCGTCGCAGCCACCCCGCGAGGGCACGATCGTCTACCCGTTCCACGGCTGGGAGGGGCAGCAGATCGTCGGATCCCACGCCGACTACATGCGCGAGGTGCGCGAGGTCGAGGGTGACGTGCCGATCACGGTCAGCCTCTACTTCAACGAGTACCAGATGCCCGAGGTGCGTCGGGCGTACGAGGAACTCGGCGCGCGGGTGATCACCCACGGCCAGCGCGGTCACCTGTGGAAGGGCACCGACGTGAACTTCCTGCGCAAGCAGCTCACCGAGATCCGACGCCACCGCCGGGTGGTCTCCAACCGGGTGAGCAGCGCGCTCTTCTACGGCGCGTCCGCCGGCGCGGAGATCGGCACGTACGGCGACCCGATGGTCCTCAGCAACGACCACACCGTGCTAGGCGGGCCGGAGAAGCCGCGCCG
>JASLFY010000314.1 GCA_030150425.1 Yimella sp.
GTGGTCGGCGCGGCCGTACGCCACCAGCGTCGGCAGTCCGCGCATCACGTCGAGGAAGTGACCGGCCAACCGGGTCTGGGTCGCCCAGCGCCGCTGCGTCGCCTCCTGGGTGGCCCGCCCGATCAGCGCGGCGAAGACCGGCAGCAGTGGCAGCGTGAGCAGCACGATCAGCGCGCTGGTCCAGTCGACGAACAACAGCGCGACGACGGCCAACCCGGGAACGACCGCGGCAGCGACGAGGGCCGGCAGGTAACGGGCGACGTACGGCTCCACCGCGTCGGCGCCCTGCGTCGCCACGGTGACGACCCGCTCCGGCGCCGGCCGCCCCTCGGCGGGCGCGGCCAGCATCCGGGCGAGGTAGGTGCGGCGCAGCTCGCCGCTGACCCGGGTGGCGGCCCAGGCGGCGACCTGTTCGGTGGCCGCCGCGAGCAGTCCGCGGACCACGAACAGCCCGGCGACCCACGCGGCCGGAGCGACCAGCGACTGGCCGCGGACCAGTGCGACGACGAGCCAGGCGATCGCGAACGCCCCGCCGATCGCCGCCGCCCCGGAGGCGGCACCGATCACGCCGAGCGCCAGCACCGGCGTACGGGTGGTCGGCACCTCGCGGACCAGCCGCGGGTCGAACGGGCGCATCAGGCCTGCACCGCCTCCGTCGCGTCGGGGTGGGGAGCCAGCGGGTCGTGCGCCGCCGGGATGTGGTCGACCGACAGGCGCCTGCGGAACACCCAGTAGTTCCAGGCGCTGTAGAGCAGCGCGATCGGGGTGAACACCAGCGCGGCGCCGGTCATGATCTGCAGCGTGAGGTGCGAGCTGGCCGCGCCGCTGACCGTGAGGTCGTACGCGGGCGAGGTGCTGCTCGGCATCACGTTCGGGAACAGCGCGAGGAAGTACGTCGCGACCGCCGCCGCCCAGGTGACGGTGGTGCCGATGAACGCCCACCCCTCCCGACCGGTCAGGTTCAGCGCGATGGCCGCGACCAGCGCGAGCGCGGCGACTACGGTGGTCACCCACGAGCCGGCGCTGCCGGTGGTGAAGCCGATCCAGAGCAGCAGCACGACCGCCAACACCGCGGTCACGATGCCGAATCGCGTTGCGTACGAACGAGCCTGGCTCCGCAGGTCGCCGACGGTCTTGAGGGCGAGGAAGTGCATCCCGTGGGTCAGCGACAGTCCGACGAAGACCAGGCCGCCGAGCAGGCTCATCGGGTTGAGCAGGGTGAACAGCGACCCGGTGTAGACGTAGTCCTGGTGGACGTCGCGGACGATCGGCACCCCGCGTACGACGTTGGTCAGGGCGACCCCGAGCAGCAGCGGCGGCACGATCGACCCGATCACGATCGACAGGTCCCAACCGCGACGCCAGGCGTCGCTGTCCCGCTTGTGGCGGTACTCGAAGCCCATGTTGCGCACGATCAGCGCGACCAGGATGACCAGCAGGGCGAGGTAGAAGCCGCTGAACATCGTGCCGTACCAGGCGGGGAAGGCGGCGAAGGTCGCACCGCCGGCGGTCAGCAGCCAGACCTCGTTGCCGTCCCAGAACGGGCCGATCGAGGTGAGCAGCACCCGCCGGCGGGTGTTGCCCTCGGCCGGGGTGTCACCGCGGCCGAGGAAGGGCAGCGACATGCCGACACCGAAGTCGAATCCCTCGAGCACGAAGTAGCCGGTCCACAGGACCGCGATGAGGATGAACCAGAACGTTTCCAGAGTCATGGCGTGCCCTTTCTCAGTACGCGAAGGTGAGGCGGTCGTCGTCGGTGAGCTGCTGCGGTTCCTCGAACGGCTCGGCGCCCTTCTTGACGTAGTCGAGGAACAACTTGATCTCGATCACCGCGAGCACCGCGTAGAGCAGCGTGTAGACGATCAGCGAGGTGGCGACCTCGGTCGCCGACGCCGCCGAGGACAGCCCGGTCTTGGTCGTCATCACGCCGTAGACCAGCCAGGGCTGGCGACCGATCTCGGTGAAGATCCAGCCGAAGCTGTTGCCGAAGATCGGCAGGAAGGGCACCGCGAGCGCCGCCCAGAGCAACGGCTTCGAGACGGTCGTACGGTCCTTGCGCAGCGCGACCAGGACCCACAGGGCGATCGCGGTGGCGGCCATCCCGAGGCCGATCATCAGGCGGAACGACCAGTAGGTGCCGGGGACGTACGGGGTCACGGTGTCGGTCGCGGCGTACTTCAACCGGGCGTCGATGTACTTCTGCTGCATCGCGGTGTCGTTCGGGTACTGCTGGCGCGCCGACGCGGTGATCTCACCGACGATCGTGGCCGGCACGATCCCGTTGACCGTCGACACCTTGGCGTCGGCCGGGATCGCACCCTTGAGCTGGTTGATGCCGTCGACCTTGCCGCCGAAGTCGCCGGTCGCCAGGAACGAGAGCAGGCAGGGCACGGGGATGATCGTGTGTCCGTGTGACCCGGACAGATTGCCGATGCTCAGCACCGAGAAGTCGGCGCACTGCCCGTTCGGCGGGGTCTCGTAGAGCGCCTCCGCGGCCGACATCTTCATCGGCTGGACCTCGGTCATGATCTTGCCCTGGGTGTCGCCGGTGATCGCGACGGCGAGTCCGGCCAGCAGCGTGACGACCGCGCCGACGCGGGCCGCCTTGCGGTACATCGGGCCGTCGGCCGGGACCGTACGCTGCCGCAGTTTCCACAGCCCCACGCCGAGCACCATCGCGCCGCCGGTGAGGTAGGCCGCGGCGATGACGTGCGGGAAGGTGACCATCTGCACCTTGTTGGTCAGGACGGCGACGAAGTCGGTGAGCTCGGCGCGGTTCTTGACCGGGTCGTACTTGTAGCCGACCGGGTGCTGCATGAACGAATTCGCGGCGAGGATGAAGTAGGCCGACAACAGGGTGCCGATGTGGACCAGCCAGATGCTCATCACGTGCAGCTTCTCCGGGATCCGGTTCCAGCCGAAGATCCACAGGCCGAGGAAGGTCGACTCGAGGAAGAACGCCAGCAGCGCCTCGAACGCCAGCGGGGCGCCGAAGATGTCGCCGACGAAGCGGCTGTAGGAACTCCAGTTCATCCCGAACTGGAACTCCTGCACGATCCCGGTCACCAGACCGAGCGCGAAGTTGATGGTGAACAACTTCCCGAAGAACTTCGCCAGCCGCAGCCACTCCGGGTTGCGGGTGCGCAGCCAGGCGGTGTGGAAGCCGGCCACGACGGCGGACATGCCGATCGTGATCGGCACGAAGAGGAAGTGGTAGACGGTCGTGATGGCGAACTGCCATCGGGCCAGGTCGAGCGCATCCACGCCGGACTCCTTCGATGCTCGGTAGTACTACGGATGTTAGTACTATTCGAGATCGAAGCAAAGTGCTGACAGAATCCCCGGATGACTGTCCGCCGCATCGCCGTCTTCTGCGCCGCCCGTGCCGGGGTCGACCCCGCCCTCCGGGAGGCCGCGTACGACACCGGAAAAGTGTTGTCCGAGAACGGAATCGGTCTCGTGTACGGCGGTGGCGGCAGCGGCCTGATGGGCGCGGTGGCGCAGGGCGCGCTGGACGCCGGCGGCGAGGTCATCGGCGTCATCCCGCGGTCGATGGTCGAGCGCGAGTGGGGCCGCCACGACATCACCCGGCTGGAGATCGTCGACTCGATGCACGAGCGCAAGGCCCGGATGGCGACGTACGCCCACGCCTTCCTGGTGCTGCCCGGCGGGATCGGCACCCTCGAGGAGTTCTTCGAGGTCTGGACCTGGCGCACCCTCGGCTACCACGACAAACCGGTGGCCCTGCTGAACACCGGCGGCTTCTGGGACCCGATGCTCACCGCCCTGCGCGCGATGGTCGACAACGAATTCGTGTCGGCGGCCACCCTGGACGACCTGATCGTCGCCGACACGGTCCAGGACGCCCTCCTGCACCTGGCGAGATAACTGGTCCGGTTCGAGGGAACGCGAATTTTCGCGTTCCCTCGGACCGGACCAGTTATCTCGGCGCGTGGATCAGGTCAGCCGGTTCCCGCTCTCCGCGTCGAACAGCGTCAACTCCTGCGCCACCGGCACCACGCGTACGGTCTCCCCGACCTCGGGCCGCAGCCGCTTGTCGGCCCGTACGGTGATCCGCTGCCCGTCCTCGGTCAGCCCGTAGACGAACACCTCGGCGCCGAGCGCCTCGACCAACTCGACCCGCAGCGAAATGCCGGCAGAGCCGCTGGAATTCGCTGACGCGAACGTCCACCCCTCCGGCCGTACGCCGACCGTCACCGTCGACGCGGACCCGACCAGGGTCCGGTCGGCCGGCACCCGCGAGCCGAGCAGGTCCAACTGCCCCTCGCGCACCGGCGCCTCGATCAGGTTGATCGCGGGCGAACCGATGAACGAGGCGACGAAGGTGTTGACCGGGGCTTCGTACAGCCGGTCCGGGGTGTCGACCTGTTGCAGCACACCGTCCTTCAGCACCGCGACGCGATGACCCATCGTCATCGCCTCGACCTGGTCGTGCGTGACGTAGACCGTCGTGACCCCGAGCCGCCGCTGCAGCGCGGCAATCTGGGCGCGGGTGGAGACGCGCAGCTTGGCATCGAGGTTCGACAGCGGCTCGTCCATGCAGAACACCTTCGGGTTCCGGACGATCGCCCGCCCCATCGCGACGCGCTGCCGCTGACCGCCGGACAGCTGACCCGGCCGACGGTCCAGCAGCGGCTCGAGCTCGAGGATCTTCGCCGCTTCCTCGACCCGTTGCCGCGCCTCCGCCTTGCTGACGCCGCTGTTGCGCAGCGCGAACGCCATGTTGTCGGCGGCCGACATGTTCGGGTAGAGCGCGTAGCTCTGGAACACCATCGCGACGTCACGGTCGCGGGGCCGTACGCCCTGCTGATCGTGTCCGTCGATCAGCACCCGCCCGCCGTCGACCGGTTCGAGACCGGCCAGCATGCGCAGCGTCGTGGACTTCCCACAGCCGGACGGCCCGACCAACACCAGGAACTCACCGTCGTCGATGTGCAGGTTCACCCCGTCGACCGACGGCCGGTCGTTCCCCTTGTGCAGCCGGGTCGCCCCGTCGAACGTGACTGTCGCCATGGAGGGTCAGGACTTCAGGTTCGGCTTGACCTGGGACTCGTACACCTTCGTGATGTCGGTGTTCAGCTGACCCAGGATCGAGGTGACATTGCCGCCGGCGACGATCTTGTCGAGCGCCTGACCGATCTTCTGACCGCCGCCGGGCACGAACACCCGGGCGTAGTCCTGCGGACGGGTCTTGGGCAACTGGTCGATGGCGATCTTGTACTCCGGGTGGGCCTTCAGGTACGCGACCTCGGAGGCCTCGCTGACCGCCGACTTGCGGACCGGCATGTACCCGGTGCCCTGGCTGAAGGTCGCCGTGTTGGTGGCGTTGGTGAGGAACTCGACGAACTTGATCGCGTTCTTCTTGCGCTCGTCGGAGATGTCCTGCGGGATGCCGACACCGGCGCCACCGGTCGGGCAGGTCTTGGCGCCGCCCGGAGCGGGGACGAAGCCGACGCCGACCTTGAACTTGGCGTCCTTGAGCACCCCGGTCAGGCCACCGGTCGACTCGATGAGCACCCCGCCGAGACCCGCGGTGAAGTCGCTGAGCGAGTCGGCCGAGGTGCGCAGGTAGCCGTCCTTCTTCCAGCTCTGCAGCAACTGCGCCGCCTTGACCGTGTTGGCGTCGGTGAAGGTGGGGGTCCACTCCTTGGAGTACTGCCCGCCCATCGACCAGACGATCGACTGGAAGGTCCAGTCCAGGTAGTCGGCGCCGTCGTCGAGCACGATCGCGCTCTTGCCCGACCCCATCGCCTTCTGCAGCTTGGGTGCCCACTGGGTGAACTCGTCCCAGCTGTTCGGCGCACGGTCCGGCAGGCCGGCCTTCGCGAACGCGTCCTTGTTGTAGTAGAAGAGCACCGTCGAGCGGGCGTACGGCACCGCGTAGTGCTTGTCCTGGTAGTTGTAGTCGGCGTAGAGCCCGTCGACGTAGTCGTCGGTCGACAGGTTGTTCGCCTTCATCAGCGCGCCCACGTCGGCGAGCCGGTTGTTCAGCGCGAAGTTGAACCAGGTGACGTCGGACACCACGTTCACGTCGGGCAGGTTGCCGCCGCCGAGGGCCGCGTTGAACTTCTGCGCCGCCTCCTCGTAGTTCTTGCCGGCGTCGGTCAGCTTCACCTTCAGGCCCGGGTTCGCCTTCTCGAAGGCCGCGATGATCTTCTTCTCGAGGTCACCGGACTTGCCCGGGTGGTTGCTCCAGAAGTCGATCGTGTTGCTCGTGCCCTTGGCGTCCTTGGCACCGCCGGACGAGCTGTCGGTGCTGCTGCCGGTGCCGGCGCAGGCGGCGAGGCCGGTGGCGGCAGCGGCGGAGCCGACGAGTCCGAGGACACTGCGGCGGTCGATTGCAGACATGGTTCTCCTGATGTGTTGGAAGGTCAGCCCTTGACCGCACCGGCGGTGAGGCCCTTGATCATGTGGCGTTGCAGGACGAGGAAGAGCAGCAGAACCGGCAGCATCGCCAGCACTGTGGCGGCCATGACCGGCCCCCAGTTGGTGATGCCGTCGTTGTTCTGGAGTTGGGTGAGGCCGACCGGGAGGGTGCCGCTGCGCGCGTCGTCGGACATCATGAACGGCCAGAGGTACTCGTTCCACTCGTTGACGACGGTGATGATCGAGAACGCGATCAGCGTCGGCCACGACATCGGCAGGACCACCCGCCAGAGCAGCTTCAGCGGCCCGGCGCCGTCGAGCCGGGCGGCCTCGACGATCTCGGTCGGCACCGACAGGAACTGGTTGCGCATCAGGAAGGTGCCGAACGCGACGCCGGCCAGCGGGATGATGATCCCCTGGTAGGTGTTGCGCCAACCGAGCTGGCTGACCAGCGCGTAGTTGGAGATCACGGTGATCTGGTTGGGCACCATCAGCGCCGCGATCACCACGATGAACACCAGCGTGCGGCCGGGGAAGCGCAGCAACGACAACGCGTACGCGCTCAGCACCCCGAGCACGATCTTCGCCGCGGACAGGATCAGCGTGATCAGCACCGAGTTCTTGAAGTACGCCCAGAAGTCGATGCTCTGCGTCGCTTCGCGGTAGCCGTCGCCGGTCGGGTGCGGCGGCCACCAGGTGGCCGGCTGGGTGTAGATGTCGCCGCGTTCCTTGAACGAGGTGACCACGATCCAGAACAGCGGCACCGCGACGATCAGCAAGGTGAGCACCATCGCGGCGTAGCCGACGATCTTCGAGCCGACACCGCCGTGGTCGGTGGCCTCCGCCTGGTGTGCGCGGGCGGTCACGAGTTCTTCCCCCGGTCCATCAGGCGTACCTGCACGATCGTGATCAGCAGCAGGATGACGAACATGATCGTGGCGATGGTGGCGCCGTAGCCGGCCCGCTGGTTGACGAACGTCTCCTGGTAGACCTGATAGACGAGGGTCGTCGTCGAGTAACCCTGCGGGCCGCCGCGGGTCATCACGTTGATGATGTCGAACACCTGCACGGAGTTGAGCAACACAGTGATCGACAGGAAGTACGTCGTCGGCCGCAGCTGCGGCAGCAACACCTTCGTGAACCGACTCCACGCCGACGCGCCGTCGATCTCGGCGGCCTCGTCCAGATCGGCCCGGCGCCCCTGCAGCGCGGCGAGGTAGATGACGAAGGTGTAGCCGAGGTTCTTCCAGATGTACGTCACCGTCACCATGAACAGCGCCCACCGGGGCTCCTGGTAGAAGTCCGGCGCGGTCCACCCGACGCGGTGCATCAGGTCGCGGACCAGCCCGAAGTTGGGGTCGAAGACGAACTGGAAGGCGATGCCGATCGCCGCACCGGAGATGACGAACGGGGCGAACAGCGCCGAGCGTACGAGGTTGCGGCCGTGCAGTTTCCGGTCCAGCAGCAGCGCGAGCCCCAGCCCGAGGGCCATCGACAGACCCACCGTCGCGACGGTGAAGATCAGCGTGTTGAGCAACACCTGGTGGGAGTTCGGGTCGTGCAGCCACTCGGTGTAGTTCGAGAACCCGACGTACTTCGCGTACGGCGCCGACAGGTTCCAACTGGTGAACGACAGCCGGATGTTGTCGACCAACGGCCGGTAGTTGAAGACGATCAGCAGGATCAGGTTCGGCAGCAGCAACGCGGCCGCCAACAACCACTCACCGGTCGCGCGACCCCGGCGGCGCGGCGGTGGGCCGACCGGCTCGGGCATCACGAACTCCGCGTCGGAGGGCGCGCTCGCAGTGG
>JASLFY010000082.1 GCA_030150425.1 Yimella sp.
CCGCGGCGTGCAGGATGCGCTTGCTGGTGACGGCCGCGAGCGCCGTGAGCAGGCTCAGGCCGCCGACGATCACGAAGAAGACGTCACGTGAGGTCACGGACCCTCCCCCTCGCCGGCGGCGGGGGCTGCGGGTTCCGGCGCGCCCGGTTCGACGGCCACCGGCGGCGGGACGGTGTTCATCCACTCCCCCAGCCGGTCCTTCTCGTGCAGCAGGTCGCGGATGTCGGTCTCGGCGTACTCGAACTCCGGGCTCCAGAAGAGCGCGTCGAACGGGCACACCTCGATGCAGATCCCGCAGTACATACACAGGCTGAAGTCGATCGCGAAGCGGTCGAGCACGTTCTGCTGCCGGGCGCGGCCGCCCTCGGTGGCCGGCGGCACCGACTCCTTGTGGGAGTCGATGTAGATGCACCAGTCCGGGCACTCCCGCGCGCACAACATGCACGAGGTGCAGTTGTCGGCCTGCAGCGCGATCACGCCGCGGCTGCGCGGCGGCAGGCTCGGCTGCTCGTCCGGGTAGTGCTGGGTGTGGGCCGGGCGCATCGCCGTACGCGCGGTGGTGGCCATCCCGGACAGCAGTCCGGGGACGAAGCGCGACTTCTTCTCACTCACGACAGGCCTCCGTAGACGACTCCGACGGCCGTGACGACCAACTGCAGCAACGCGATCGGCACCAACCAGAGCCACGCCATCCGCTGCAGCTGGTCCTCACGCAACCGCGGCCACGCGACCCGGATCCACAGGATCAGGCAGGCCACCAGGAACGCCTTCAGCAGCGTCCAGAACCAGCCGATCCAGTGATCGCCGGGGCCGGTCCAGCCGCCGAGGTAGAGGTTGGCGAACACCAACGACAGCACCACGATCCCGGCGTACTCGGCCAGCAGGAAGAGCGCGAAGCGCAGCCCGGTGTACTCGGTGTACGGCCCGAGCACCAGCTCGGAGTCGGCCACCGGCATGTCGAACGGCGGGCGTTGCAGCTCGGCGGTCGCGGCGACCAGGAAGACGACCGCGCCGGGCAGCTGCCACAGCAGCCACCAGGGGGTCCACGCGTGGGCGATCTGCACCAGGGACAGCGAGCCGGCCGCCATCGCGAAGGAGGCGCAGGACAGCAGCAACGGCAGTTCGTACGACACCAACTGCGCCGCGGCGCGCAGGCCGCCGAGCAGGGAGTACTTGTTGCCGCTGGCCCATCCGGCGATGAGGGTGCCCATCGTGGCGAGGCCGGTGATGGCCAGCACCCACAGCAGCGACGCGGGGATGTTGGCCGCGACCAGGTCGGAGTCGATCGGGACCGCGGCGAGCGCCAGCATGTACGCGGCGATGCCCAGCGCCGGCGCGATCTTGAACATCCGCTTGTCGGCGGCGAAGGGGACGATGTCCTCCTTCTGCACGAACTTCACGCCGTCGGCGACCAGTTGCGCCCACCCGTGGAAGCCACCGGCGTACATCGGGCCGACGCGGCCCTGCATGTGGCCCATCAGTTTGTGTTCGGTCTGTCCGACCAGCAGCGGCAGCACCAGGAACGCCGCCAGCACCGCAACGGTGCGCAGCGTGACCTCGGCCCAGATCATCGCGGCCCCCAACTGTCGTCGGGCACGCCCGGCGGCTGCAGCTTGCGGCGCGGGGCACGGCCGGCGCGGGCGGCGTGGGCGTTCGCGGCTTCTCCCGGCTCCTTCGCGCCCGGCCACGCCTTGGCCGCCCGGGCGACGAGCACGAACGACTTGCGCAACGGGTTGCCCTCGAAGCCGTCGGGCAGCAGCAGCGGCCGCAGCCCGCTGCCGGAGGGGTCGGTGAACCCGTCGAAGCCGATGCCGAACATCTCGAAGGTCTCGCGTTCGTGCCAGGCAGCTCCCGGCCACACCCAGGTCAGGCTCGGCAGACTCTCGCCGTCGGGCACCCGGGTGATCAGCAGCGTCTCGCGGTAATTGCCGCGCGAGACGTCGATGAGGTGCAGCACCACGTCGAAACCGGGGCCGCTGTCGGCGTCGTCGCCGGTCGCGTCGAGCTGGTCGACCGCGGTCAGGAAGTCGAAGAAGTCGAAACCCTCCGCGCGCAACGCGGTGGCGCGGTCGACCCACTCGTGGCGGTCGCACCGTTCGGTGGGGATGTCGCTCGAGGTCGGGTCAGTCACGGGCGCCTCGCGGGTCCGACTTCGCCGAGGTGCCGGCCGGTGCCGACGGGGAAGTCGGCGCCTCGATCTTCGGCCGCTGCAGCGCCGCGGTCGCCGCGCTGCGGTCGGCGGCGCGGTCGTGCTTGGCGCGCAGCGACTTGGTCGACACACGCTCGCTCGCGATCCGGTCCTGCAGCACCAGGATTCCCTGCAGCAGGGCCTCCGGCCGCGGCGGGCAGCCGGGGACGTAGACGTCGACCGGGATCAGCTGGTCGACGCCCTTGGTGACGCAGTACGAATCCCAGTACGGCCCACCGGAGTTCGAGCAGGCACCGAACGAGATGACGTACTTGGGTTCGGGCATCTGGTCGTACAACCGGCGGATGGCGGGCGCCATCTTGTCGGTGACGGTGCCGCTTACCACCATCAGGTCGGCCTGACGCGGGCCGGGCGCGAACGGGATCACACCGAGCCGGATGAAGTCGTGGCGGGCCATCGACGCGGCGATGAACTCGATCGCGCAGCAGGCGAGGCCGAAGTTGAACACCCACAGCGAGTAGCGGCGGCCCCAGTTGAGGACGATCCGCATCGGCTTCGGAGCGGCGGACTGCGCGGCGCCGACCCGCGGCATCGGCAGGTCAGTCGTCATCGCCGCCTCCTTCGATCGAGTCGGTCGAGGCTGTCCACGACAGCGCGCCGCGGCGGGCGACGTGTGCCAGGCCGACGACCAGCACCGCCACGAAGATCCCCATCTCGACCAGGCTCGCCCTGCCGAGGTTCGGGTCGCGCAGCACCAGCGCCCACGGGAACAGGTAGACGGTGTCGATCGCGAACACCAGGTAGAGGAAGGCGTAGCCGAGGTAGCGGACCTTCGTCTGCGCCCATCCGGTGCCGACCGGGTCGACGCCGGATTCGTACGTCGTCAGCTTCGCCGGGTAGGGGTCTCGGGGCGCGAGCGAGCGCCGGGCCACCATCGCGGCGAGGAAGAGCAGGACAGCCGCGACCGTGACTCCGGCGAGCACGAGGTAGCCACTGAGCCCGGAATGCACCCGCGCAGCCTAACGAAGTCGCGGGCGCCGCCCCGGCACCGCCACGGATGCGGGGCGGCAATGTTCGCCGCTGCCCAAGGCCGTGTGGAGGCGCGAGTGCGAGGATCGGCCGCATGCCCGCGTACACGATCCGTCCGGCGACCACCGACGACGCTGCCGACCTGGCCGAGCTGTCGCACGAATCCTTCGGCTACCCGACCGGTGACCACCCGCACCCCGACCCGAACGGTGCCGGCCGCACCACCTGGGTGGCGGCGTACGACGGGCGCGCGGTGGCCGCGGTCGTGCACCGTCGTTACGACTCGTGGTGGTGGGGGCAGCAGCTGCGCACCTGCGGCATCGCCGGGGTGAAGGTCGCGGCCGAACACCGCGGCAACGGGCTGATGCGGCGCCTGTTCGACGCCGTGCTGGACGAGGCGCGCGCCGAGGGCGCCGTGGTCTCGACGTTGTACCCGACGGCGCCGGGCATCTACCGGTCGCTCGGCTACGAGGTCGTCACCTCCTACGACGACGAGACCGTCACCCCCACCGCCGCCTTCGCCGGCGTACGCCCCGGCACCGCCCGACTGCGGCGCGCGACGGTCGACGACCTGCCCGCGATGCGGGACGCGTACGACCACTGGGCCGCGGCGCACAACGGTCCGCTGGTCCGGCGCGGCCCCTCGTTCCCGGACGGCGCCGCGGCGCTGGAGGGCGTGACGGTGACGCTCGCCGAACGCGACGGCCAGGTCACGGGCGTCCTGGTCTGGGATCGTTCGAAGGGTTACGTGGCGCCTGACTCGACGCTCACCGTGCACGACTTCATCGCGCACGACGAGGACACCGCGCGCACCGTGCTCGCCTCGATCGCGACGCATGCGACCGTCGCCCCGACCACCCGGTGGAGCACCTCCGGGCTGGACCTCGCCCACCTCGTGTCGCCGCAGTGGCAGGGGCGGGTGGAGCGCACCTACCCCTACATGCTCACCTTGCTGGACGGCGACGCGGCGCTGACCAGCAGGC
>JASLFY010000109.1 GCA_030150425.1 Yimella sp.
GTTCCGGTGTGTGCTGGCCACCAACCAGCAGGACTTCCGGCGCGACCTGATGCGCGACGAGTTGCGGTACGACGAGCGGGTCGACGGGACGTACTACTCGTGCGAGGTCGGCGCGATGAAGCCCGACCCGGACTACTTCACCCGCGTGCTCGCCGACCTCGGCATCGAGGCGGGGCAGGCGCTGTTCATCGACGACAGCGCGCGCAACATCGACGCCGCAAAGGCGTTGGGGCTCAATGTGATCCACCACGACCCGCGGACGGGTGCGGCCGAGCTGCGCCGCGAGGTCGCGCCCTACCTACACCCGTAGTAAACCGATCCGGTTGCTATAACGACCACTTCGCGAGGTCAGTCGGCGAAGCGGGCCGACGCCAACTGCCGCGACTGGGCCACCAATCGGCCGGTCGAGTCCCAGATCTGGGCGTCCTCCTCGAGCAGCCCACCGGTGACGGTGCTCGTGCTGATCCGCAACGCCAGCCAGCCGGGAGCGGGTTCGGCGCGCAGGTAGCCGGTGAACTCGATGGTCGGCACCCACCCGACGGAGCCGAGGTCGAAGGCGACCGGCGGGAACGCGTCCAGGAAGGTCAACAGCGAGATCGGGTCCGGTTCCCGCCCGTCGGCGAACCGGATCCACCCGCGGATCTCGCCGGCGCCGGACGGCTGCCCGAGCGCCCACCCGACGGTCGCCGGGTCGAGCCGCATGTCGAACCGCCTCAACAGGTCGGCCTTGGTCAACGCGCTCGGCGGCGCGTCCTGCGCCGAGACGCACTGGTCGACGGGCGCGATCTGTGCCATCGGTGTAGCGCGGCGTACGGGCTCGGCGTGCTGGGCGAGATCGCCGAGGGTCAGCAGCGCGCGTACGCGTTCGCTGTCGCCCTGCCGCACGCTCACCTGGGCGGTGCTCATCCGCCGCCCGGTGCGCAGCACGGTCGGCGAGATCGTCGCCGGACCGGCGGCGCCGGGGGAGAGGAAGATCCCGCTGTACGTCAGCGCGTGCGGGTGCTCCGGTGCCAGCCGCGCGGTGGCGGCGGCGGACAACGACATCAGCAGGCCGCCGTTGACGGCCTCACCGATCGCCCAGTCGTCACTGAGTTCCGCGACGAAGTTGTCGCCGTCGGGGCTGAGGGTGATCGCGGCGTCGAACTCGGACTCGGTCATGGGTCCATCCCATCAGAAGCCGGGAAAGTGGTCGCCATAGCGACCAGAACTCATGACTACGGGTGTAGCGAGCGGGACGCCCAGGCGTGTGCGGTTCGGTAGCCGAGCCGGTTGTAGAGACGCCGGGCGACGTCGTTGCCGCTGTACATCCCGAGCGTGCAGACGCCGTCGGACGCCACCGCGTGGCGGGTCAGGGCGGCGGTGACCGCCGCGCCGTAGCCGCGGCCGCGGGCGTCGGGGTGGGTCACGATGCCGGTGAGATGGGGCGCCCCGGCTCCCGTACGGTGCACCGCTCCGGCGGCGAGGATGCGGCCGTCGGCGCGCCCGTCCTCGCGTACGCCGAGCCACAGCTCGGTCATCCCCGTGCCCGGCTCGGACTCCGCGGTCGGGTTGCCGATCTCGTTGAGCCGCACCAGTTCTGCCGCATCCGCGGCGTCGTCCAGTTCGGCCAGGGTGACGTCGTTGGGGGCGGCGGGCGCCGTGGTGGTCCACATCCAGTCCCAGTCGCCGCCCGGGCCCAGCGACAGGCGCTGCTCGAGCAGTGGCAGCTGTGCCTGTTCGACCGACACACCGCTGACCTGCGGGTCCAGGGCGAGGACCGCCTCCACGAGCGCGACCACGTCGTCGTCGGGACCGATCACGTTCAGCTGGGTGGAGGGGCGGAAATGCCGGCGGCGTCGGAAGCCGACCGCGTCACCCCACTGCCAGGCCACGTCGAGCATGTCGGGGGAGGCTTCCCAGCGGACGTACGGGTCGTTGCCGGAGGCGGCGAGCACGGCCGGGGCGCCGTGCAGGATGCGGAGGTCGTCGGTCACGGCCGATAGCGTGGCAGTCGTGTCCGACGATCTGTTCTCCACCCCCGCCGTGGTCGAGGCGACCGGCGGCAGTCTGCCCCCGCTCGCCGTACGGATGCGGCCCCGCACCCTCGACGACGTACGCGGTCAGCAGGACGTCCTGAAGGTCGGCAGCCCGCTCCGCCGTCTGGTGGAAGGTGCCGGTGGGGCGGCCGGGCCGGTGTCGGCCATCCTGTGGGGCCCGCCCGGCACCGGCAAGACGACGCTGGCCCATCTGGTCGCCGGCGCCACCGATCGCCGGTTCGTCGAGCTGTCCGCGATCAACGCCGGGGTGAAGGACGTCCGCCAGGTGCTCGACCAGGCGGTCCGCGACAAGTCGCTGTACGGCCGCGACACGGTGCTCTTCCTCGACGAGATCCACCGGTTCACCAAGGCACAGCAGGACGCGCTGCTGCCCGGCGTCGAGAACCGCACGATCATCCTTGTCGCTGCCACCACGGAGAACCCGTCGTTCTCGGTGATCGCCCCGATGCTGTCGCGCTCGGTGATGGTGACGCTGAAGTCGTTGTCCGAGAACGACATCCGCGACCTGCTGCGCAGCGCCGTCACGGACGAGCGCGGCCTGGCAGGCGAGTTCGAGCTGGCCGACGACGCTCTCGACCACCTCGTCCGGATGGCCGGGGGAGACGCCCGTCGATCGCTGACCGCGTTGGAGGCGGCGGCCGGCGTGGCCCACGACCCCGCCGGCACCAGCGAGCAGCCCGTCGTAAACAACGTCGACGACGCCGCGCAGGAGATGGAAGCCCCGGAGGT
>JASLFY010000195.1 GCA_030150425.1 Yimella sp.
GCGCTGTCGTGCAATGGAACACGAGGAAAACCGGATGACCGTCCACTTCATCGGAGCGGGCCCCGGCGCCGCCGACCTGCTGACCCTGCGCGCCGCGAACCTGCTGGCGGCCAGCCCGGTCTGCCTCTACGCCGGCACCTACCTCGACGCGAAGGTTCTCGGCCACTGCCCCGCAGGCGCCGAGCTGGTCGACACCCAACACCTGAACCTCGACGCGATCGTCGAGGTGATGCAGCGGGCCGACGCGGCCGGCCACGACGTCGCCCGACTCTGCTCCGGCGACCCGAGCGTCTACTCCGCCATCGCCGAGCAGACCCGTCGCCTCGATGCGCTCGGCATCGCCTGGGACGTCTGCCCCGGGGTGCCCGCGTACGCCGCGACCGCGGCCCTCATCGGCCGGGAACTCACGGTCCCCGAGGTCGCCCAGTCGGTCGTCCTGACCCGCGCCCAGCGCGATTCGACCAAGATGCCGTCGGGCGAATCCCTGCAGGCGTACGCCGCCACCGGCGCCACGCTGGTGCTCCACCTCGCGATCCGCCACATGCGCCGGATCGCCGAGGAGCTCACCCCGTTCCACGGCGCCGACTGCCCGGTCGTGGTCGGTTCGCAGGTCAGCACCCCGGACGAGCTGGTGCTGCGCGGCACCCTCGCCGACATCGCCGACCAGGTCGAGGCCCACGGTCTGCGCCAGGCCGCGGTGATCCTGGTCGGCCGAGCGCTGACCGCGGGCGAGTTCGTGGAGTCCCACCTCTACTCCTCCCGTACGCCCCCGCCCGCCTGATCTCCGCTGTGCCAGAATCGACGACGGCACTTCCCGAGGAATACCGGTGCGAATCCGGAGCGGTCCCGCCACTGTGAGCTGACGAGTCGTCGGCGAGCCAGGACGTCGGGGGTGTCGACCCGACCGAGCCCGGCCGGGTCCCGCTACGGGCGAGCGTGGTCACTCGCCGGGAGGTCGAAAGTCCTTGTCGCAGTTCCCTTTCGCGGCCATCGTCGGTTCCGACGACATGGCGCTGGCGCTCATCCTCACCACCGTCTCCCCGCAGGTCGGCGGAGTGCTCGTACGCGGCGAGAAGGGCACCGCGAAGTCCACGATGGTGCGCGCCCTCACCGACGTCCTGCCCGACCAGGCCGTGGTCGACGGCTGCCGTTTCGGTTGTGACCCGGAGCGTCCCGACCCCACCTGCCCCGACGGGCCGCACGACGGCGCGAGCGCGCACCGTCGCCCGGCCCGACTCGTCGAACTCCCGGTCGGCGCCGGCGAGGACCGGGTCATCGGTTCGCTCGACCTCGGCAAGGCCCTCAGCAGCGGTCAGACCAGCTTCGAACCGGGCCTGCTGGCACAGGCCAACCGCGGCCTGCTCTACGTCGACGAGGTGAACCTGCTGCACGACCACCTCGTCGACGTGCTCCTCGACGCCGCCGCGATGGGCCGCAACACCGTTGAGCGGGAAGGGGTTTCGGTTTCCCACGCGGCCCACGTGACGCTGGTCGGCACGATGAACCCCGAGGAGGGCGAACTGCGGCCGCAGCTGCTGGACCGGTTCGGCCTCACCGTCGAGGTCGCCGCCTCGCGCGACCCGGAACTGCGGGCCGAGGTCGTACGCCGCCGGTTGGCGTTCGACGCCGACCCCGAAGCCTTCACCGCCCGCTTTGCGGACGCCCAGCAGGACCTGCGCGACCGGCTGGCCGCCGCGACCGCCCGGTTGGCGGACGTACGGCTCACGGATCGGGCACTGTCGACGATCGCCCGTGTCTGCGCCGGGTTCGACGTCGACGGGATGCGCGCCGACATCGTCACCGCCCGCGCCGCGCGCGCCCACGCAGCCTGGGCGGGCCGCGACGAGGTCACCAAGGACGACATCCGCGTCGCCGCGAAACTCGCTCTGCCACACCGCCGTCGGCGCAATCCGTTCGACGCGCCCGGGTTGGACGAGGACCTGCTCGAGCAGTTGCTGAACGACGAACCGGACGGTCCGGACGACGAACCGGAGGGCCCCGACGACACCCCGGACGGTCCGCCGCCCGGTGGCGGCGAGCAGCCGACCGACGGCCCGCAGGACGGGTCCGAGCGCCCGGAGCAGCCCGAACAGCCGCCGGCCGACAGCACCGGCGAGTCGGACCAGCCCGCCGAGCCGACCCACGGAACCGCGACCACCGGCACCGCATCGGCGGGTCGGCCGTACACCCCCCGCACCCTGCGCGTACGCGGCATCGGCGCCGGTTCCGCGGGCCGCCGCAGCAAGGCGATCACCACCGGCGGCCACACCATCGGGGCCACCACCCGCGCCGACGGCCGGGTCCATCTGCCGGCGACGGTGCTCGCCGCGGCACCCCACCAACGCAGCCGAGGTCGTACCGACGGGACGCTGCGCTTCGCGCCCACCGACGTACGCCGCCGGGTCACGCTCGGTCGCGAGTCGAACCTGGTCCTGATCGCCGTCGACGCTTCCGGCTCGATGGCCGCCCGGCGCCGGATGGAGGCGGTGAAGACCGCGGTGCTCAGCCTGCTGCTGGACGCCTACCGGCGCCGCGACCGGGTCGGCGTGATCAGCTTCCGAGGCGACGGCGCCGAGGTGCTGCTGCCGCCGACCTCCTCCGTCGAGGCCGCCGCCCGCTGCCTGGCGGAACTGCCGCACGGCGGTCGTACGCCGTTGGCCGAAGGCCTGACCCGCGCTGCGCAGACCCTGCAGATCGAGCGGATCCGCGACCCGCGCCGGCGCCCGCTGCTGGTCGTCGTCACCGACGGCCGCGCCACGGCCGGCAAGGACGCCCTGCAGCGCGCCCGCACCATCGCCGACCAGTGGTCGACCACCGGGGTCGACGCGGTGGTCATCGACTGCGAGTCCGGCCGGTTCCGCATGGGACTGGCCGCCGACCTCGCCCACCGGATGGGCGCCGACCACGTTCCCGTCGAGGAGCTCGCCGCGGACACCCTGGTCGACGTCGTCCGCGCGACCGGCAACCCGAACGGAAGGGCCGCCTGATGGCACAGGGACGGACGCCGGTCACGGCGAACGACGGACTGACCACCAAGCAGCGGCGCAACCGGCCGCTGGTGATCGTCCACGGCGGCGCCGGCAAGGGGAAGTCGACGGCCGCGTTCGGTCTCGCGCTGCGCGGTTGGAACCAGGGGTGGTCGATCGGCGTGTTCCAGTTCGTGAAGTCGGCCAAGTGGAAGATCGGTGAGCAGGCCGCGCTCGAGGCGCTCGACAAGGTGCACCGCGAGACCGGCCAGGGCGGCCCGATCGAGTGGCACAAGATGGGCTCCGGCTGGTCCTGGTCGCGCCGGTCCGGCACCGAGGAGGACCACGCCCGCGACGCCCGGGAGGGCTGGGCCGAGATCAAGCGGCGGATCGCCGCCGAGACCCACACGCTCTACGTCCTCGACGAGTTCACGTACGTCCTCAAGTGGGGCTGGGTCGACGTCGAGGACGTCGTCGAGACGCTGCGGACGCGGCCCGGCCACCAGCACGTCGTGATCACCGGCCGCGACCCCGACCCGCGACTGCTCGAGATCGCCGACCTGGCCACCGAGATGACCAAGATCGCCCACCCGTTCGACCGCGGCCAGAAGGGCCAGCGGGGCATCGAATGGTGAGTCACCCGCGGGTGGTCGTGGCGGCGACCGCGTCCGGGCAGGGCAAGACCACCATCGCCGTCGGACTGCTGGCGGCCCTGCGTCGCCGCGGTCTGTCGGTGGCCGGCTTCAAGGTCGGCCCGGACTACATCGACCCGGGCTACCATGCGCTCGCGACCGGTCGACCGGGTCGCAACCTGGACCCGTTCCTCACGTCACCGGAGCTGGTCAATCCGTTGTTGCACAACGGGTTTCGGGGCATCGACGGTGAGGACACCGCGGACATCGGCGTCATCGAGGGCGTGATGGGTCTGTTCGACGGCCGGTTGGGCACCGACGGCTTCGCCTCCACTGCCCACGTCGCCGCGCTCACCAACTCCCCGGTCGTGCTCGTCGTGGACATCTCGTCCGCGTCGCGGACGGTCGGCGCGATCGTCCGCGGACTCGCCGACCACGATCCGGACGTACGGATCGGCGGGGTGATCCTGAACAAGTCGGGCAGCCCGCGGCACGCCGCGGAGGTGCAGCGCGCCGTCGAGCAGGTCGGCCTGCCGGTGTTCGGCATCCTCCCCCGCGACGCCGGGGTGTCGGCGCCGTCGCGGCACCTCGGGCTCGTGCCCGCGGCCGAACGTACGGACGCCGTCGCCGCGCTCGACCGCCTCGCCGCACAGATCGAGGAGCACGTCGACCTCGACGCGATCCTCGACCTCGCCCGCACCGCGCCGCCGATCCAGGCCGAGCCGTGGTCGCCGCCGTCGGTCTCGACGGACGGGAAGAAGCCGGTCGTCGCGGTCGCCGGCGGCCGCGCCTTCACCTTCCGCTACGCCGAGACCACCGAACTGCTGCAGGCGTACGGCTGCGAGGTCGCGGTCTTCGACCCCGCCACCGATGCCGACCTTCCGCCTAACACCTCCGCGCTCTACCTCGGCGGCGGCTTCCCGGAGGCCCACGTGGCCGACCTCGCCGCGAACACCCCGCTCCTGACGCGCATCCGCGCGGCCGTCGAGACCGGCATGCCGACGGTCGCGGAGTGCGCCGGGCTGCTCTACCTCGGCCGGGCGCTGGACGGCCACACGCTGGTCGGAGCGCTGCCCACCACCGCCGCGATGCACCCGCGGCTGACCCTCGGCTACCGCGCTGCCGAACTGGCCACCGACTCGATCCTCGGCCCGGCCGGCACCCAGGTCACCGGTCACGAATTCCACCGCACCGCAACCGAACCCGGCGTCGGTGAGGCACCGGCTTGGCGACTCGACGGCCGCCCCGAGGGGTTCGCCCTCGACCCGGCCGGCACCGGTCGGGCGAGCGTCGTGGCGTCCTACCTGCACGTCCACTGGGCGGGCCACCCGCAGCTCGCGGCGGCGTTCGCGAAGGCCGCGGGCGAGTGGACCGGGCAGGACTCGGTGGAGCCGGTTCAGCCGGCCCCGGTGACGTCACCTCCGGAGAACCACCACGGCGACGACGACCTGCGCGACCGCCCTGACCTGGTCGACCTCGCGGTGAACGTACGCGTCCCGCAGCCCCCGGACTGGCTCGCCGAGCGGTTGCGGGCCGGAGTGAGCGACCTGGCCGCCTACCCCGACCAGCGGGTGGCCCGCGCCGCGCTCGCGCAACGGCACGGCGTCCCGCCGGAGATGGTGCTGCCGACCGCCGGCGGCGCGGAGGCGTTCGCCCTCATCGCCCGGGCGATCGACGGGCGGCGACCGCTGGTGGTCCACCCCCAGTTCAGCGAACCGGACGCCGCACTGCGGGCGGTCGGGCGCCGCGCGGAACATCACCTGCTCACCGGGGCGGACGACTTCCGACTCGACCCGACGACCGTCGACCCGGCCGCGGACCTGGTCTTCGTCGGCAATCCGACCAACCCGACCGGGGTCCTGCACCCACGCTCGACGCTGGAGAACCTGCGTCGGCCGGGGCGGGTTCTGGTGGTCGATGAAGCCTTCTACGACTGTCTAGTCTCTGACGCAGATTCCCTGATAGGCCGTCAGATGGAGAACCTGTTGGTGCTCCGCTCGCTGACCAAGACCTGGGGCGTCGCCGGTCTGCGGGCCGGTTACGTCGTCGGTGATCCCGGGCTGTTGCGACTCCTCGAGCGGGCCCAGCCGCACTGGCCGGTCTCGACCCCGGCGCTTGTCGTCGCGGAGGCCACCACTACCCCAGCCGCTCGCGCCGAGGCGGCGCAACTCGCGGAGCAGACCGCCGAGGACCGGGCCCATCTGGTCGCGCAGCTCGAGCGGCTCGGCCTGCGACCCGTGCCCGGTGTCGCCCCGTTCGTGCTGGTCGAGGTGGGTCCGGGCGTACGGGAGTCGTTGCGCGACAACGGATTCGCCGTACGTCGGTGCGACACCTTCCCCGGTCTGTCGGGCGACTGGATCCGGATCGCCGTCCGCGACCGGGCCACCACCGACGCCTTCCTGACCACCCTGACCCGCTCGCTGGAGAGGCTGCCCGCATGACCGAGAACAAGACCGTGGGCGAGGTGGTGCTGCTCGGCGGCGGCCCCGGCGACCCCGGGCTGCTGACCCTCGCCGGGATGGACGCCCTGCGCGCCGCCGACGTCATCGTCTGCGACCGGCTCGCCCCGCTGGCCGTGCTGGACGACCTCGACGCCGACGTCATCCACGTCGGCAAGATCCCGCGCGGCGAGTTCACCCCGCAGGAGCGGATCAACCAACTGCTGATCGACAACGCCCTGGCCGGGCGGAAGGTCGTCCGCTTCAAGGGCGGCGACAACTTCGTCTTCGGCCGCGGCGGCGAGGAGTGGAACGCCTGCGTCGCCGCCGGGATCGACGTACGGATCATCCCGGGCGTCAGCAGTTCGCTGGCCGCTCCGGCCCTCGCCGGCATCCCGGTCACCCACCGCGAGCTGACGCAGGGCTTCACCGTCGTCTCGGGCCACGTCCCGCCCGGCGATCCGCGCAGCACGGTCGACTGGGCGAACCTCGCCGCGAGCGATCTGACCCTCGTGGTGCTGATGGGCGTCGCCCACCTGGGCGACATCGCCGGCACACTGATCGAGCACGGCCGCCCGGCCGACACCCCCGCCGCCTGCATCGCCGACGCGGGACTGCCGACCCAACACGACGTACGCGGCCCGTTGGCGCAGATCGCAGAGCTCGCCGCCACCGCGGGGATCGAGCCGCCCGCGGTCACCGTCATCGGCCCGGTCGTCGACGCACTGGACGCCCTGGCGTGAAGAGCTTCCGGCTGGCCCTCGGCACCCTTACGGTGATCCCGTGCGGTGAGCTGGGTGACCTCGACCAACGGACCGGCGGCCGGGCGATGCTGCTGGCCCCGATCGCGACCCTCCCGCTCGGCCTGCTCGCCGGGCTGCTGGCGATCGCCGGTTGGCACGCCGGACTGCCCGGCCCGGCGGTCGGTCTGGTCGTAGTGGCCGCGTTGGCCGTGGCGACCCGGGCGATGCACCTCGACGGCCTTGCCGACACCGTCGACGGCCTGGGCGGTGGCTGGACCCGCGAGCGCGCGCTGGAGATCATGCGGCGCGGCGACGTCGGGCCGATGGGCGTGACCGCGCTGCTGGTTGCAGCGGGCCTACAGACCATCTGTATCGGCGTGATCGACATACATCCGCTGCTGCTCGCCGTGACGGTCGTCGTCGCCCGCTGCGCCCTCCCGGTCGCCTGTGCCCGCGGCATCGGCAGCGCGCGAGAGGGCGGCATGGGCGCCCTGGTCGCCGGCACCGTCCCTCCCGCAGCGGCAGTCGTCGTCGCGCTGCTCGGCGCCGGCGCGCTCGTCGGCGCCGCGACCTGGGTCGGAACCTCCCCGCTCCTGGCGGCGCTGGCCGCCCTGGCCGCGGCCGTCGCGGTCGGGCTGTTGCTGCACCGCTGCGCCCGCCGACTCGGCGGCATCACCGGCGACGTCCTGGGCGCCACCGTGGAGGTGGCGTTCACCGTGCTGCTCCTCGTCCTGGCGGTGGTGCCGCGATGATCGCCCTCGTCACCGGCGGCGTCCGCAGCGGGAAGAGCCGGGCCGCCAAGAGCCTGTTGGCCGACCACGACCGGGTCACGTACGTCGCCACCGGCCCCCGCGCCGACGACGCCGACTGGGCCGATCGCATTGCCGCACACCGGGATCGGCGTCCCGCGCACTGGTCAGTGGTCGAGTCGACCGACCTCGTCGCGACGCTCGACGCCACCACCGGAGCCCTGCTGATCGACTGCCTCGGGACCTGGCTGACCGCCCGCCTCGACGCGCTCGACGCCTGGGAGAAGCCGATCGACGAGTGGGCCCCGACCCTCGAGGCGGAGGTCGGTGAGCTCGTCGACCGCCTCGCCCGGACGGACCGGGACGTCGTGCTGGTCACCAACGAGGTCGGGCTCGGTCTGGTCGCCCCGCACCGCTCGGGCCGGGTCTTCGCCGATCGGCTCGGCCTGCTGAACCAGCAGGTCGCCGCCGCCTGTGACCGGGTGATCCTGGTGGTCAGCGGTCAGCAGTTGGTGATCAAGTGACCGCGGCGGGCATGATCGCCGGCTTCGCGGCCGACCGCCGGTGGGGTGACCCGCGCCGGTTCCACCCGGTCGCCGGGTTCGGCACGGTCGCGACCCACTGGCAACGGGTCTGTTACGCCCCGACCAGGACACGCGGTGTTCTGTACGAAGCGACACTGGTCGGCTCCGTTGCCGTCGCCGCCCGCCGCCTCCCGGCGAACGACCTGGTCGCCGCCGTGGCGACCTGGTCCGTCCTCGGCGGCCGGTCGCTTGACCGCGAGGCCGACGCGGTCCACGCCCACCTCGACCGGGGCGACCTGGACGCGGCCCGCCGGCAGGTGCGCAACCTCGTCGGTCGGGACCCCGAATCACTGGACGCCGACGGCGTCGCCCGAGCCACCGTCGAGTCGGTCGCCGAGAACTGTTCGGACGCCGTGGTGGCTCCCCTGTTCTGGGGCGCCATTGCCGGCCTTCCGGGACTGCTGACGTACCGCGCGGTCAACACGCTCGACGCGATGGTCGGCCACCGCACCCCGAAGTACGAGCAGTTCGGTTGGGCCGCAGCCAAACTCGACGACCTGGCCAACTGGGCGCCAGCCCGTTTCGCTGCCCTCTGCGTCGTCGCCGCCGAACCCGCGCGACGCCGGGAGATCGTCGACGCGATCCGTCGGGACGCCCCGGCCCACCCGAGCCCGAACGGCGGCGTGATCGAGGCCGCGTTCGCCGCGGCGCTCGGCGTACAGCTCGGCGGCACGAACGTCTACGAGGGGCGTGCGGAGAACCGCGGACTGCTGGGCGCCGGCCGCCCGGTCACCGCCGCCGACATTCCCCGCACCGTCGCCCTGCACCGCCGGGTGAGCCTGCTGGCCCTCGGCGCCGCCGTCCTGACGCGCGTCAGCCGGCGTGCGCTCGTACGAAACTGACCGCCTCGTCGACCGTCGGCACCTCCGGCAGCCCCGAAGGCACCTGCGGTCGCTGTACGACCACCACCGGTACACCTTCTGCCCGCGCCGCGGCCAACTTCGCCTCCGTGTAGGAACCGCCGGAGTCCTTGGTCAGCAACACCCCGATGCCGTGGTCGCGCAGCAGCGCGCGCTCCCCGGCGACCTCGTACGGCCCCCGGTCCAGCACCACGGTCCAGGCCGGCGGAGCGGCGTCCAACGGCTCGACGACCCGGACCAACACCTCCCGCTCCCGCCAGTCGGCGAAGTGGTCGAGCGTCTGCCGGCCGGTGGTCAGGAACGGGCGCCCACCGATCCGCTCGGCCGCGGTGCGCGCCGCGTCGAGGTCGGCCACCCAGGTCCAGGAGTCCGCGTCCGGATGGGTGGCCCACCCGGGGCGCGCGAACCGGACCGCCGGGATCCCCGCGGTCGCGGCGGCGAGCGCCGCGTTGCCGGTGATCCCCGTCGCGAACGGATGGGTCGCGTCGACCAGCACCGAGATGTCGTTGTCCGTGAGGTACGCCGCCAACCCGGCCGCGCCGCCGAAGCCGCCGACCCGCACCTCCCCGACCGGCAGCCGGGGGTTGCCGACCCGGCCGGCCAGGGAGGAGATGACCCGCAGGTCCGGGGCCAGGGCGCCGGCGAGGGCGCGCGCCTCCGCCGTGCCGCCGAGGATGAGAACTGTCACCCGGCCATTGTGGTCGACGACTGCGGCTGGTCGATCCGCCGGAACGGCGCCGCCTCCTCGACCTGCAACGCCAGCTCCAGCAGCAGTCGTTCCTGCCCGTGGTTCGCCGACGCCATCACGCCGATCGGCAATCCGCGCTCGTCGACGCCGGTGGGCAGCGAGATCGCCGGCCCGCCGGAGGCGTTCGCCAGCGGGGTGAACCCGACCAGGTCGAGTAGCCGCCGGAAGTGTTCGGCGCCGTCCACCGACGCACCCAGGTAGCCGAGTTCGGGGACCGTACGCGACAACACCGGCGTGAGCACCACGTCCGGGCCGCGGCGGAAGGCGAGCCGGCTGGCCGGGCTGGTCGCGAGCAGCCGGCCGATGACCAGCGGCATCCTCGTCCGCGCGGCGCGCCCCTGCGCGACGAGGTACTCGGTCAGCGGTTCGACCTTCGACTTGTCGAAGCCCTTGCCGAAGGTCGAGACGCCGTGCTCGACGCCCATGTACGCCAGGAACCCCCAGTACGCGGAGAAGTCGTCGGCGAAGAAGTCCGGGATCTGCAGGTCGTACGGCTCGACGTGGTGGCCGAGCGACTCCAGCAGGCCGGCGAGCTGCTCGACGGCCGCGCGCACCGGCGGGTCGGACGGCCCGGCGACCGGGGAATCGAGCATCACGCCGATCCGCAGCGGCCGGTCCAACGGTCGGTCGACCAGTCCGACGGCCGGCAGCGTGCGGTTCTTCCACACCTTCTCGGCCGCGGCGAAGAAGTGGGCGGTGTCGCGCACCGAGCGGGTCAACACCGAGTCGCTGACGATGCGCACCGGCATGGTGCGGCTGCCCTCGTTGAGCCGCAGCCGCCCGCGGGTCGGCTTGAGCCCGACCAGCCCGCAGTTCGACGCGGGGATGCGGATGGAGCCGCCGCCGTCGTTGCCGTGGGCGATCGGCACCACCCCGGCCGCGACGAGCGCCGCGGACCCGCCGGAGCTGCCGCCGCTGGAGTAGTCGGTGTTCCACGGGTTGTGGGTGTTGCGTTCCAGCGTCTCGGTGCTGCAGGTCCAGCCGAACTCCGGCATCGTCGTCGTCGCGATCGGCACCATCCCGGTGGCCCGGAACTGCGCCGCGACCGGCCCGTCCTTCTTCTTCGGGGTGACCGGGAAGGCGCGGGAGCCGTACGTCATCGGCAGGCCGCCGACCTCGACGTTGTCCTTGAACACGCTCGGTACGCCGGAGAACGGTCCGCCGACCCGTCGGGCCGCGCGGGCCCGGGCCCGCTCGAAGTCGTCGCGGACGACGGCCTGCAGCTGCGGGTCGACCCGTTCGAGTCGGGCGATCGCCGCGTCGACCGCCTCGAAGGCGGTGAAGTCGCCGGCCCGGATGGCTGCTGCCACCCCGACCGCGTCGAGGGTGCCGAGGACGTCGTCGCCGAAGGCGTGTACCTGCTGGGTCATGCGCCCCACTATGCCCCGATCGGTTACCCGCCGGTAGGAATTACGCCGGCTGGCTCACCCGCTGGACGTCGGCCAGCGCCTGGCGGAACCGCCGTACGCCGGTCGCGTACGCCGCGACGTGGTCCAGACCGTCGGCGGTCAGCGCCTCGTCGACCCAGAGCACCGCGTACAGCGGGGCCAGGCGGGCGAACTGCTCCTGGTCCTGGCGGTCGAGCAGCGCGACCCGTTTGGCGAACCGGGCGTTCGGTTCGAAGCCGGGTGCGCAGGCGACGTCGAGCAGGCCCGCGACGTCGCGCACCCACGCCGCGTTGAGCGCCGACTCGACCTCGGGGCGGCCCGCGCAGGCATGCGCGTCGACCAGGTAGAGGTGGTCGATCCAGCTCGCGCCGGCCGCGTTCAGGCAGCCATCCATCGCCGCCTCGTGGGTGCCGGTGACGCGGATGTCGTCGAGCGCCACGACGCGTACGCCGCGCAGGTCGGTGCGCGGGTCGAGGTGCATCGACTGCGCGGTGACCGCGTGACTGCGGGCAGCGGGATCCATCGCGGCGTAGTCGCCGGGGCTCACCCCGAGCCGGTGCATCCGGAACGAGGTCGCCGCGAGGCCGGGTGCGCGCTCGCGCAGGCGGTGCAGGAACGGGCGCACCAGTGAGCGGGCGGCCGGCGGCACCGCGGCGTAGCCGGACGACGTCACCGCGATCGGGCCCTCGATCGGGCCGACGACGTCGAGGAAATGGTCGGCCAGCGCGCGACCGTACGCCTGCGAGATGAGGCCGTCGCCGTGCTTGAAACGGCTGTAGTCGCCGGCCCGCACCGGACCGTCGACCGGCAGCCTGTGGGCGTCGGCGGTCATCACGTGCAGCGTGATGCGGTCAGACATGGGCCACCCCCAGCGCGTCGTCGAGCACGGCCGTCCCGGCGGGATACCCGGCCACGAACTCCGGGCCGGTCGCCACGGCGCCGGCGTACATCTCCTCGACCAGCGAGCGGGGCACCTCCGCGACGAAATCGGCCAACTCCGGGCTGGCCAACGCGCGCTTGAGGAACCGGATGGTGAGGTGGAAACGGCCCGCCTGGATGGTCGGGACCAGCTGCCGGATCGAGCGGATGCTCGAGTGGTTCAGCGCCGACTCGACCTGCGGCGCCGCGGCCAGCTCCGGCTCGCAGACGGCAACGTAGCCGAGGATCGTTGTCGCCGGATCCGCCTGCTCCAACGCGGTCAGGATGGTCTGTTCGGCCAGCCCGGTGACGCGTACGTCGTCGATCACGACGAGGTTGGTGCCGGCCACGGACTCCTCCAGCCGGAACCCGATCCGGGCCAGCTCGGCCGCCCGCTCGGCCTGTGACGAGGCGGCGTAGTCGGTGTGGGTGACCGAATCCTTGTGGATCTGGACGATGCGCCCGAGGGGCAGGTCGCAGGCGGCTCGCGCCGCGTTCAGCCGGGCCAGGACGGCCTCGGCCAGGAAGTAGCAGGACGGCGGGACGTGCAGGTAGGCCACCGGCAGCACCGGGACGGCCGCGTCGGTGATCACATGGGGGTGCCGGGCGACCAACTCGGCGGCCAGCGCGGCCCCCAACTCGTCGATCGCGTCGGCGTCGCCGTGCTTCATCCGCGAATAGGTCTCGACGTCGAACGGGCGCCCGTCCGTCGTACGGATGTCGTCCGGGGTGCCCGTCAACCGGGCCGTCGTCACGCAGTCCATCCGTGGTCCTCCCTCTACCGCAGGGCCTCCAGGGCCGCGGCGGTGTCCTCCCCGTTCGGGCGCACCAGCGTGGCCTGCAGGCCGGCCGCGTGGGCACCATCGACGTCGGCGACCGGATTGTCGCCGATATGTAGAACGCCGCCGGCCGCGATCGGTTCCCCCTCGATGCGCGAAATGATCGCCAGGGTGGCGTCGAAGATTCGGCGGTCCGGCTTGGCCCAGTCGACCTCGTTGGAGAAGATCCCCGCGATCGGCGGGAAGCCGGCCAGCTGCAGCAACTGCCGCATCAGCGACCCCGGCAGCATCCCGGTGTTGCTGGTCAGCACCACCGGCATCCGACCGGCGAGCTCGGCGACCAGCTGCGGGAGCGCGTCGTGCAGCGGCACCGGGTGGTGCGCCAGCGCCAGCGTCTCCTGCTGCCGGAACAGTTCGTCGTACGTCTCCCGCCCCGGCCGCTGCGCCACCTCGAGCCGGTCGAGGGTCAGCTCGATCCGCTCGACGAAGCCGACGTCGGTGCCGCGCCCCATCGAGATGTCGTCGGCCGCCCGGTCGGCTTCGCGCATCACCGCGTCGAAGCGTTCCGCGTCGACCTGCGGCACCAGCGCCGCACGCAGCATCTCGTTGCGCGCCGGTTTGAAGGCCGGGTCACTGCGCAGCAGGGTGCCCCAGATGTCCAGGCTCAGGGCGCGTACGTCGGTCATGTCGTCTCCGGTTCCTCGGTCGTCGCACGGGCGCCCCTCACGCAAACGCTGCACCTACCTGCAGACGCTGTACGTACAACACCAGCGTCTGCGGACAAGTGCAGCGTTTGCGTGAGGGGGGTGGGTCAGATCGCCTGCA
>JASLFY010000225.1 GCA_030150425.1 Yimella sp.
CGGGGGAGCCGACGTACGCCGGTTGATCGACGAGGCCGCCGACATCGACGCGCAGGACCGGCACGCTCTCGCCGCGGCCGTACGATCCGCGGTCGACGACCGGCTCCGGGCGATCGTCCGCGGTCTGCCGGACCAGGTGCGGGCCGTACGCCAGGGCCTCGCCCGCGGCGAAGGCCTGCGCGAACTGCTCCCGGTCGCGCCCGAGCTGCTGATGGCGCTCGCGCCGTGCTGGGCGATCAGCCCCTACCTGGTGGCGACCGCCGTCCCGCGCGGTGGTTGGTTCGACGTCACGGTGATCGACGAGGCGTCGCAGGTGAGCACGGCCGCGGCCGTCCCGGCGATCTCCCGGGCCGCCCAGCTGGTGCTCTTCGGCGACCGTCACCAGCTCGCCCCCGTGCGCTTCGACCTGGGCACCGGCACCGCCTTCGAGGCGTCCGGTGAGGTGCCGTCGGTGTTGGACGAGGTGCGCCCGATGGTGCCCCGGCTGGAACTGACGACCCACTACCGCGCCCGCGACGCCCGGCTGTTCGCGTTCGCCGGCGGCAGCATCTACGCCGACACCTTGGGTAGTTTCCCGTCGGCCGCGGTCGACCCGGTCGTACGGCTCGAGGTCGTTCCCGGCGCGGGGTCGGTGGCCGCCGAGATCGACCGCGTGGTCGATCTGATGGTGCGGCACGCCACGGAGACCCCCGACGAGTCGCTGATGGTCGTCACGCTGACCGGGGAACACGCCGAACGGATCCGCGCGGCGGTCCACCGCCGCGCTTCGGCCGACGCGGACCTGGCCCGGCTGGTCCACGCGCCGCGTCGCGAACCGACCCGGATCCTTCCGGTCGACCGGGCGCAGGGCTACACCCGCGACTCCGTGATCCTCGCCTGCGGGGTGCGGCTCGACGAGTCGGGCACCTTCGTCGGCGCGGCCGCCGAACGGTTGGCCCACGGCGGTGAGCGCCGGATGGCCGTCGCCACGACGCGTGCCGGCCACCGGATGACCGTCGTGTCCTCGTTCCACCCGGGCGAGGTCGCGATCGCAACCCTCCGCTCCCGTGGCGCCGAGCTGCTGCGTGATCTGTTGATCCACGCCGCGGCCGACGAACGGCCCGACGGTGGCGCGAGCCGCAAGCGCGGACCCGGCCGGCGTCGGCGTACGGCCTCGACCGGCAGCGTGTTGAACCGGACCACGGTCACCCCGGCCGCGACGACGCGCCAGCCACCGGTGGTCGCCGACCTGACCGACCGGCTGCGGGCCGAGGGGCTGCAGGTGCGGCCCGGCCCGGCCGCGGCCCGTCCGGCGATCGACCTGATCATCGACGACCCGGACCGCCCCGGCGTCCCGGTCGTCGCGGTCGACGTCGACAGTTCGGCGGTGGCGAGTGTGCCCAGCGTCTACGACCGCGACGTCGTACGCCCTAGGCAGATCCGCGAACGCGGCCTGCACTACGAGCGGGTCAGCGCGCGCGACGTCTTCCGGGACCCGGCCCGCGAGGTGGCCCGCCTGGCCGACGTCGTCGAGCGGGCGAGCCGGCCCGCAGCGCCGGTGGCACCCGCGGAGCCGGCAGCTTCGGACGCCGAAGCCTCGGAGCCGGATACCTCGGACTCGGGCGTCGCAGCCGATGACTGAGCAGCCGCGGCGTCGCCGCGGTCATCGCCGGGTGGTTCGGCCGGCCACCGGGGGAGAGGCCGGGCCGGAACCGCGTCCCGACGAACCGGACCCCACCGACAAGCCGGTCACCGGTGACGAGTCGGCGGAGCGCACCGACCGCTGGTGGCAGGAGCAGCGACCACCGCACTGGGAGTGACGGCGACCGCTGCGCTTCGCACACCACATGAAAACGGCGGGCACCCCCGAGGGGATGCCCGCCGTTTCGCGGTGGTGCTGGATCAGCGACCGGCGCGCAGCGCGTCGCGGATCTCGGTGAGGACGCCGAGCTCGGTCGCGCCCTCCTCCTCCGGCTTCATGAAGCGAGCCTTGAAGGCCTCGTACGGCTTCACGACACCGAAGTAGACGACGGCGGCGATGATGATGAACGCGACGACGGCGGTGATGAAGCCACCGACGTGAACGCCACCCGGCTGGTACGCCGAGAAGTTCGGGGTGCCGCCGGCCTTGCCGATCAGGTCCATGATGATGGTGACGAACGCGTTGACGACCTGGCCGAAGACACCGGCGATGACGACCGCGACGGCGAGCTCGACAACGTTGCCCTGCAACAGGAATTTCTTGAAGCCACTCACGGCTTGTGCCTTTCTCGAGACGACTAATGCACTTGAGCGACCGTCACCGTAGCGGAACCCTGAGGCGGGAATTGCTCGGAAACGCCTGAACCTTCGTAAATGTTGTGCTAATTACGTCCGCGCAGTGACGCGACGACCCCGCCGCCTGACGCCTGCGACGTACGCAGCAGATCGGCGAGGTCACGGGCCTGGACGCGGGGCACGGAAACCACGAGCGCGGCTTTTTCAGGGTTGGCGTCGCCACCGGCGGCAGTGACCGAAATCACGCGGGCACCGGGCACCTCGCGCGCCTGTTCGCCGCCGCCGAAGAGGTCGACGAGGTCTCCCGGGCGCAACGCGGTCAACAGGCTCGTGTCGGTCACCGGGACCGAGAAGGCTGCGCGATCGGCACCGACCGCGGTCGCCAGGCCGGGCTGGACCCGCGTGGTCGTGACCGGTTCACCGGCACCGATCGCGCTGGTGACCGAGCGACCGAGGAGGGCAGCCGGGTCGGCGGTGGTCGGCATCCGGACCGCGCTCGGCCACGACACCGACATGGTGTGCAGATCACCGGCGGCGATCCGGTGGCCGACGGCCAGCTCGTGGCTGGCGACGACGACCGTGCGCCGGCCGGGTGGTGTCG
>JASLFY010000265.1 GCA_030150425.1 Yimella sp.
GCAGCGCCTGCTGCTGGTCGACGAGCCGCTGCTGCGCATCTCCCGCTTGGCGATCCACCTGGACCGCACCGTCCGCGAGGGCGAGAAGTTCAACGAGCAGTTCCAGCTCTCCCCGCACTGGGGACTGAACGACGCCCCGGCGTTCGTCGAGTTCCTCGCCGACCGGCTCGACGTCGACCGCGACGCGGTCCTCGGCTGGGACGTCATGACCCACGACGTGCAGCCCGCGGCCCGCACCGGCCTGCACCAGGAGTTCGTCGCCGGCGCGCGGATGGACAACCTGGCCACGTCGTACGCCGGCACCCAGGCGCTGCTCACTGCCGTCGGCTCGGCCCCGGCGAACCCGACCACCCAGGTGCTGGTGCTCTTCGACCACGAGGAGATCGGCAGCATGACCGACCGCGGCGCGTTCTCGTCGCTGCTGCCGACCGTGCTGGAGCGGATCACCACCACCCTCGGCGGCGACCGCGACGACCTGCACCGCGCGCTGGCCGCGACGGTGATCGCCTCCGGCGACATGGCCCACGCGACCCACCCGAACTACGCCGACCGCCACGAGCCGGAACACCGCATCGAGATGAACGGTGGCCCGGTGCTCAAGGTCAACACCAACGGTCGCTACGCCACCGACTCCGTCGGTCAGGCCGCGTTCGTGGCCGCCTGCCGGCAGGCGGAGGTTCCGGTGCAGACGTTCGTCGTACGCAGCGACCTGCCGTGCGGCTCGACCGTCGGCCCGATGACCGCCGCGCTCACCGGCGCGGTCACGGTCGACTTCGGTGCCCCGACGCTGTCGATGCACTCGGTGCGCGAACTGGTGGGTGCGGACGACCAGGAGATGTACGCCGCCGCGCTGGCCGCGTTCCTCAGCCCCGCCGGCTGAGGCCGCTCCCCGGCTACGTCGCTGCCTCGCGGGTTACTTGGCCCGCTGCCCCGACCCGGTGAGCCGGTAGACGTCGAAGACCCCTTCGACCTTGCGTACGGCCCGGATGACGTGGTCGAGGTGGGCGGCGTCGCCCATCTCGAAGGTGAACCGGGAGATCGCGACGCGGTTTCCCTGGGTCGCCAGGTTCGCCGACATGATGTTGACGTGCTGCTCGGAGAGCACCCGGGTGACGTCGGAAAGCAGTCCCCCGCGGTCGAGCGCCTCGACCTGCAACTGCACCATGAAGACGCTCGCCGCTGACGGCGCCCAGGCGACGTCGATGAGGCGCTCGGGCTGGGCGCGCAACTGTTCGGCGTTGGTGCAGTCAACCCGGTGGACCGACACCCCGCTGCCGGTCGTCACGAATCCCATGATCTCGTCGCCGGGCATCGGCGTGCAGCAGCGCGCGAGCTTCACCCAGACGTCGTCGGACCCGACGACGGTCACGCCCGGATCGCCGGCGCGGCGGCGGGTCTGGGCACGGGTCACGATCGGCTCGTCGTCGACCTCCGCGGCCTCCTCGACCGGGCCCTCGACGGCTTCGCGCAACAACTTGCTGACGTGGTCGGCCGACACGTGGCCGTCGCCGATCGCGGCGTAGAGCTGGTCGGCGTCCTGGTAGTGCAGCCCCGAGGCGACCTTGTCCAGCACGTCCGCGCTCATCAATCGCTGGACGCCGACGCCCTGCTTGCGGACCGCCTTGGTCAGCTGGTCCTTGCCGGTGTCGATCGACTCCTCGCGGCGCTCCTTGGAGAACCACTGCCGGATCTTGCTGCGGGCGCGCGGGCTCTTGACGAAGTTCAGCCAGTCGCGCGAGGGGCCCGCGCCGTCGGCCTTGCTGGTCAGGACCTCCACCACGTCGCCGTTCTCGAGCGGGGACTCCAGCGGCGCCAGGCGGCCGTTGATCCGGGCGCCGATGGTGTGGTGGCCGACCTCGGTGTGGACGGCGTACGCGAAGTCGACCGGGCTCGACCCGACCGGCAGGCTGACGACCTCGCCCTTCGGGGTGAAGACGTAGACCTCCTGGGAGGCGACGTCGAAGCGCAGGTTGTCCAGGAACTCGTCGGGGTCCGAGGTCTCGCGTTGCCACTCCAGCAGCTGGCGGAACCAGGCCATCTCGTCGACCTGCGACGCCTCGGCCGGTGCCGCGCCGGCGACGACGGAGCGGGCGTCGTCCTTGTACTTCCAGTGGGCCGCGACGCCGTACTCGGCCCGGTGGTGCATCTGGTGGGTCCGGATCTGGATCTCCACCGGCTTGCCGTCCGGGCCGATGATCGTCGTGTGCAACGACTGGTACATGTTCAGCTTCGGGGTGGCGATGTAGTCCTTGAAGCGGCCCGGCACCGGACTCCACCGGGTGTGCAGGGTGCCCAACACGGCGTAACAGTCGCGCACCGACTCGACCAGGATGCGTACGGCCACCAGGTCGTGGATGTCCTTGAACTCGCGGCCCCGGACGATCATCTTCTGGTAGACGGAGTAGTAGTGCTTCGGCCGTGACGTCACCGTCGCGTCGATGCGAGCGGCCCGCAGATCCGCGGTGACCTGCTCACGGAACCGGGAGAGGTACTCCTCGCGCGCCGGTGCCCGATCGGCGACCAGCCGGGCGATCTCGTCGTAGACCTTCGGGTGGAGCACCGCGAACGAGAGGTCCTCGAGCTCCCACTTGATCGTGTTCATCCCGAGCCGGTGGGCCAACGGGGCGTAGATCTCCAGCGTCTGGGTGGCCTTACGGGTCGCGGACTCGGCCGAGACGTAGCGCCAGGTGCGGGCGTTGTGCAGCCGGTCGGCCAGCTTGATGACCAGGACGCGGATGTCCTTGGCCATCGCCACGACCATCTTGCGGACCGTCTCGGCCTCGGCCGCGGCGCCGTACGTCATCTTGTCCAGCTTGGTGACGCCGTCGACCAGCAGCGCAATCTCGTCGCCGAACTCCTCACGCAACTGGGTCAGCGAGTAGTCGGTGTCCTCGACCGTGTCGTGCAGCAGGGCCGCCGCCAGCACCGCCGGCTGCATGCCGAGCTCGGCCAGGATCGTCGCGACCGCCAGCGGGTGGGTGATGTACGGGTCACCGGACTTGCGCACCTGACCCGCGTGGGCCTTCTCCGCGACGGAGTACGCCCGCTCGATCAGCCCGACGTCGGCCTTGGGGTGTGCCTGACGGACGGTGCGCAGCAGCGGACCGAGGGCCTTGTGTTCGGGGGTACGTGGGGTGCCGAGCCGCGCCAGACGCATCCTGACCCGTGAACCCGAACGCTCCTCCTGCACCATGACGGGAGTCTAGTCGGCGCCGCGCGCCGGATCAGACAGTGGCCAGCACGTGCACCCGGTGGTCGCCCAGCAGCGAACGACCCTCGAGCGCGCCGACCTCCAGCAGGAACTCGACGCCGCGCACCTCGCCACCGGCGTGCTCCACCAGCCGTACGGCCGCCGCGGCGGTGCCGCCGGTCGCGAGCACGTCGTCGACCACCAGGACGCGGTGACCGGCACACGCACCGGCCGGAACCTCGATCGTGGCCGAGCCGTACTCGAGGTCGTACGACACGCTGACCGTCTCGCCGGGCAGCTTGCCGGCCTTGCGCACCGGCAGGAAGCCCAGACCCATCCGCTGCGCCAGCGGGGCGCCCAGGATGAAGCCACGCGCCTCGACACCGGCGACCAGGTCGACCTCACCGGCCCACCGCTGCGCGATGTCGTCGAGGACCTCCGCGAACGCCGACGCGTCGGCGAACAGCGGGTTCAGGTCCTTGAACAGCACGCCCGGCTCCGGGAAGTCCGGGATGTCCCGGACGTGGGCCAGCAGGGTCTGCTGGACCTGGCTGGCGGGTTGCTGGTCCGTCACTTCTCGTCCCGCTTCGCCAGCGGGTGCACCGCGCGCTTGTTCGCCCGGCGAGCCGCACGCGCCTCCGCCAGTTCCTTCTCGCGCTCCGGCTCCAACACACCGGACATCGACTCCGCGCTGTCCGAGTCGTCGCCACCGGTCGCGTCCTGGTACGCCTTCGCGCGGCGCTCCAGGTCCTGGACCGCCGGCTCCCGGTGGCGCAGGGACACCAGGGTCGGGGTCGCGATGAAGATCGAGGAGTAGGTGCCGACGGCGATACCGATGAACAGCGCCAGCGCCAGGTCGAGCAGGGTGCCCGGGCCGAGCAGGGTGACACCGACGACCAGGATCGCGGCGATCGGCAGCAGCGCCACCACGGAGGTGTTGATCGACCGCACCAGCGTCTGGTTGACCGCGTAGTTCGCGGCCTGGGCGTACGACCGGCGCTGGGTGGCGAACGCCTCGTCGGCGTTCTCCCGCACCTTGTCGAACACGACGACGGTGTCGTAGATCGAGTAACCGAGGATGGTCAGGAAGCCGATCATCGTGGCCGGCGAGACCTCGAGCCCGGTGAGGGCGTAGATGCCGACGGTGAAGATCAGGTCGTGCAGCAGCGCGATCAGCGCCGAGGCGGCCATCGCCCAGGTGCGGAAGTACACCGCCAGCACCAACGACACCAGCACCAGGAACACGATCAGCGCGACGATCGCCTTCTTCGTCACCGTCGAACCCCACGAGGGACCGATGTACGAGCTGTCGACCGAGCCCGGCTTCACCTTGAACTCGGACGCCAGCGCCGCACTCACCTTGTCGGTGGTGGCCGCCGAGTTGTTGCCCAGCTTCTTGGCCTGCACGCGGATCTGGTGGTCACCGATCTTGGTGACGGTCAGCGCCTCGTTGCCGCCGGTCGCCTTGTGGACGGCGGACTCGGCGCGCTGGTCGTAGTTCTGGGTGTCGGTGACACCCTGCACCCGCAGCTCCGAACCGCCCTTGAACTCCAGGCTGAGGTTCAGGCCACGACCGAACAGGCCGAGCGCGGCCACGGCGATGAGCACCGCCGAGACGATGTACCAGAGGCGGCGGCGTCCGACGAAGTCGTACTGCCGACGACCGGTGTAGAGGTCGTTACCGAATTTCGCGAAGCTCGCCATCAGAGGTCCCCTCCCGCCGCAGCGGCCTTGCGGTCCGCGATCGTCACCCGGCCACGACCGGCGTACGTGACGCCGCGGGCTCCGAGCCGATCCGGGTCGAATCCGGAGAAGCGGTGTCCACCGCCGAAGAACTTGGTGTGGGCCAGCAGGGTCAACACCGGGTGGGTGAACATCGTGACGATCAACAGGTCGATCAGGGTGGTCACACCGAGGGTGAACGCGAACGCCTTCACGCTCGACTCCGACAGCACGTACAGCACGGCCGCGGCCAGGAAGTTCACCGCGTCGGAGATGATGATCGTCCGCTTGGCGCGCTTCCATCCGGTCTCGACCGCCGCCTTCAGCGGCCGCCCACTTCTGACTTCGTCCCGTACGCGTTCGAAGTAGACGATGAACGAGTCGGCGGTGATACCGATCGACACGATCAGACCGGTCACACCGGCCATCGTGAGGCGGAAATTGTTCGCGAAGCCCAGGAAGGTGACCGCGCCGTACGTGACGACTCCGGCGGCCACCAGCGAGGCGACCGTCACCAGACCGAGCGCGCGGTACTGGAACAGCGAGTACAGGATGACCAGCAGCAGACCGATCGCACCGGCCATCAGGCCCTTCTGCAGCTGGTCGGTTCCCAGCTGCGGGCTGATCTGGTCGGAGGTCAGCTCCTTGAAGCTGAACGGCAGCGCGCCGTACTTCAGCTGGTCGGCGAGCAGGCGGGCCGAGTCGGTGGTGAACCCACCACTGATCTGCGCGCGGCCGTCGACGATGGCGCCGTTGGTGCCCGGGTCGGAGATGACGACGCCGTCGATGGTGATGGCCGACTTGTTCTGGTCGCCTTGCATCGACGCCAGACGAGTGGTCATCTTGCCGAAGGCGTCCTTGCCCTTGCCGTCGAACTCCAGATTGACGGCGACCTCACCGGTCGCGATGCCCTGCGAGTTGGTGACCTGGCCGAACGAGGCGTCGGAGATCATCGTGCCGTCGACCTCCGACGGACCGAGCAGGTACGTCGTCGAGCCGTCGGTGGAGCAGGCCACCGTGGGTGCGGCCGCCGGCGCCTGCGCCGAGGCCTCACGCCACTGGGTGGCGGTCGGGCCGGCCTTGGCGTTGGTGTTGGAGCAGCTGATCGATGCCAGCAGGGTCGAGTAGGTGTCGCCCTTCTTCGCCAGGCCGGTACGGATCCAGTACGGGTCGACCGTCTGCTGCGCCCACGCGGTGTCGCTGGGGCTGGTCGGCTTGCCCGCAGCGGCGGCAGCGGCCGACGACGAGGTCGGCGTGGCGCCCGGCAGGGTCGGGGTCGGCTTCGGGGTGGTGGCGGCGGTGGTCGAGCTCACGGTGCTCGAGGCGGTGCCCGACGGCGTCGACGACGCCGCCTTCACCAGTGCTTCGGGGAAGCCGGCGTTCGCGCCGGTGCTGGTCGCGGTCGAGCTCTTGGCCGACCCGGACGACTGGGGCGCGACCGTCGAGGTCGACTTCGCGCCGGAGGTGCTCGCCGTGGACGACGAGGTCGCGGCCGAGGACTTGGCGGCCGAGCTCGACGCGGCGGCGGTGGTCGGCGGGAGCGGCAGCGTCGGCTGGGTGGTCTGGTCGATCGTCGGCTGGCCGGTCTGGACCACCGCGCGGAACATCAGCTTGGAGGACTGCGCGAGGGAGTCGAGCACCTCCTTGGAGGGGTTGCCCGGGATCGCCACGACGATGCTCGAACCACCGAGGGTGCTGACCTCCGCCTCGCTGACACCGGTGCCGTCGACGCGGTTACGGATGATGTTGACGGCCTGGTTCACCTGGCCGGAGTTGACCTTCTGGTCCTTGCCGAGCACCGGCTGCAGGACGATCTGCCGACCGCCCTCGAGGTCGAGGCCGAGCTTCGGGCTCCACTGGCCGGCGGGGTTGCCCCACTGGACGCTGGCCGCGATGCCGCCGAACAGGGCGGCGACGATCAGGAACAGCAGGAAGAGGGTGCGTTTGGGCGCGGCCGCGGGCGCGCGACGAGCACGGGTAGCCAAGGATCAGGCCTTTTCGTCGGTGGACTGGGACTCGGACTGGGTATCGGGCTGCTCGACCAGGCGGCGCGGAACGATCGCGCGGCGGTCGAAGCGCAACTGCACTCCGGCGGCGACCTCGAGCACGGCCACCTGGTCGTCCAGGGAGATCAGTCGGCCGTACAGACCGGAGGTGGTCGAGACCTCGTCACCGACCGCGATCTGCTGCTGGGCCTGCTGCATCTGCTTCTGCCGGCGCCGGCTGACCCAGAACATCACCGCCAACAGAACGATCGGCAGGAGCAGCAGCATCATCCCCTGCGTCGAGGACTGCCCGCTGGAAGCGGCGGCAAGGGCGTACATGCGGTGGAACTCCCGGGTTGGTGAAGGTGTGCAGCGACGGCGCGCCGTCGCGTGAGTCTAGGTGAGTGGCGCCGCCGACCCAAGTTCGGGGTGTGGCGGATCACATCAGTCGGAGAACCGACCGTCACCCTCCGGCAACGTCGGCTGGGCGCCCCACGTTCCGAGATCGGCGGGCGGGGTGAGACCGAGGTGGTCCCAGGCCAGGGCGGACGCGGCCCGGCCGCGCGGGGTTCGTACGAGGTAGCCCTCGCGGACCAGGAACGGTTCGGCGACGGTCTCGACCGTGTCCGGCTCCTCGCCGACCGCGACGGCGAGCGTGGTCAGACCGACCGGCCCACCGCCGAAGCGCTTGCACAACGCCTCCAGCACTCCCCGGTCGAGCCGGTCGAGTCCCTTGGCGTCGACGTCGAACAACTCGAGCGCGGCGCGCGCGGAGCCCTGGTCGACGACACTCTGTCCGTGGATCTGGGCGTAGTCGCGCACCCGGCGCAGCAGCCGGTTGGCGATGCGGGGTGTGCCGCGGGATCGGCCGGCGATCTCGGCGACGCCCTGCGGGGTCGTCTCGACGTCGAGCAGGTGGGCGCTGCGCTGCACGATCTGCGCCAGGTCCTCGGCCGAGTAGAAGTCGAGGTGGCCGGTGAACCCGAACCGGTCGCGCAGCGGCGCCGGCAGCAACCCGGCGCGGGTGGTCGCGCCGACCACGGTGAACGGCGGCAACTCCAACGGGATGGCGGTGGCGCCGGGGCCCTTGCCGACGACGACGTCGACCCGGAAGTCCTCCATCGCGAGGTACAGCATCTCCTCTGCGGGACGGGCCATCCGGTGGATCTCGTCGAGGAAGAGCACCTCACCCTCGGCCAGCGAGGACAGGATCGCGGCGAGGTCGCCGGCGTGCTGGATGGCCGGGCCACTGGTGATCCGGATCGGCTGCTCCAGTTCGGCGGCGATGATCATCGCCAGGCTGGTCTTGCCCAGACCGGGCGGGCCGGACAGCAGGACGTGGTCGGGCGTGGTCCCCCGCCGCTTGGCCGCGGCGAGGACCAGGCCGAGCTGCTCGGACACCCGGGGCTGCCCCGGGAACTCCGACAGTCGGCGCGGACGCAGCGCGGCCTCGAAGTGGCGCTCGTCGGGCGCACCGCCCGGGTCGACGATCCGGGCCGTCGCGTCGTACGAGGAGTCGTCGTAGTCGCTCATCGCTCACCCATCCGCCGGTCAGCGCCCCAGGTCGCGCAGCGTCGCGCGCAACAGCCCGGCGACGTCGGCCGGTGCGTCCGCCGAACCGGCGACCCGGCGTACGGCGTCGGCGGCCTGCTTCGCGGACCAGCCCAGCCCGACCAGGGCGTCGGCGACCTGCTGGTGCACGACGTCGACCGCGGGAGCCGCGGGCTGCTCGGGCACGGCGTCGCCGGCGTAGCCGAGCACCTTGTCCTTGAGTTCGAGGACGATCCGCTCGGCGCCCTTCTTGCCGATGCCCGGCACCTTGGTCAGCGCGCCGAGATCGCCGGCCGCGATCGCCGCGGCCAATGGCGCCGGCGCGTGGACGGCCAGCATCGCCAGCGCCAGCCGCGGGCCGACACCGCTGACTGTCTGCACCAGTTCGAACAGGTCCTTCTCGTCGTCGTCCGCGAAGCCGTACAGCGTCAGGGAGTCCTCGCGCACCACCAGCGTCGTGGCGTACGTCGCGCTCTGGCCCTCGCGGGCGGTCGCGGCGACGGCCGGGGTGGTGTGGACCAACATGCCCACTCCCCCGACCTCGAGAACGACGTGGTCGAGGCCACGGCGCAGCACGGTGCCACGCAGCGAGGCGATCATCGGGCGTACCTCCTGACGGAGCGGTCGTCGGCGACCGCGGGACGGGTTCGGGGTGTTGCGGGAGCGCGCCGCGCGAGGGCGGCCGCGGCGATGCGGTCCTGCGCGCCGCCGCGCCACACGTGACAGATGGCGATCGCGAGGGCGTCGGCCGCGTCGGCCGGTTTCGGCGCCGCGTCGAGCCGCAGGATGCGGGTGATCATCGAGGTCACCTGGGCCTTGTCGGCCCGACCGTTGCCGGTGACCGCGGCCTTGACCTCGCTCGGGGTGTGCATCGCCAGCGGCAGTCCGCGCCGGGCGGCCGCGAGCATCGGCACCGCGGACGCCTGGGCGGTGCCCATGATCCCCTTGATGTTGGCCTTGGCGAAGACCCGCTCGACCGCGACGGCGTCGGGCTCGTAGCGCTGCATCCACTCGTCGATCTCGGTCTGCAGGCTGAGCAGCCGTTCGGCGGGGTCGTCGGTCACCGGAGTCCGCACGACACCGACGGCGACCATCCGCACCGGCTGCCCGATGCCTCCTTCGACCACGCCAAGACCACATCGGGTCAGGCCGGGATCGACTCCGAGCACTCGCACAGCAGCGCAGCTCCTTCATG
>JASLFY010000293.1 GCA_030150425.1 Yimella sp.
GTCGGCGGCTGCCTCGGCACCTCCGCCCGGGCCGGCCTGTCGTCCGTCTTCGGGACTGCCCACGGCGACTTCCCTTGGACGACCTTGCTGATCAACGTCATCGGCGCGTTCCTGCTCGGGGTCCTGCTGGACTTGTTGGCCGTACGCGGCCCGGACGACCGCGTACGCCGACTGGTGCGGCTCGGTCTCGGCACCGGCGTGCTGGGCGGCTTCACGACGTACAGCACGTTCATGGTGGAGACCACGACGTTGTCGTTGCCGACCGGCGTCGTGTACGTCCTCGCGACGGTCCTGCTCGGCACTCTCGCCGCGGCCGCGGGGCTGCGGCTGGCGCGCCACCCGGCACTCGCCCCCGCGGAGGTGCGGCGGTGATCCCGTTCGCGCTCGCCCTCGCCGGCGGGGTCGGTGCGACCGCGCGGTTCGTGTTCGACGGTGTCGTCGGACGGCGTTTGCACTGGCGCATCCCGGCCGCCACGTTGGCGATCAACGTGATCGGCTCGTTCCTGCTCGGGGTGTTGACCGGCCTGGTCACCCATCACGGCGCCCCCACCGACCTGAAATCGGTGCTCGGCACCGGATTCTGCGGCGGCTTCACCACGTTCAGCACCGCCTCGGTCGAGACGAGCCGCCTCTGGTCCGACCACGGCCCGCTCGTCGCGGCGCGCTACGCGGTCACCACGGTCGGCGCGGCGCTCGCCGCGGCCTTCCTGGGGCTCTGGATCGCGGGTTAGTGCATCCCCGACTCGTGCGTCAGGTGTGACGCCGGCTCGGGTTGCAGGGTGCAGTGGTCGACGTCGAAGTCGCCGCGCAACACCTCGAGCGCGGCGTCGAGCAGCTGCGGCACGTGGTCGTGCGAGAAGCAGCCGTCGTCGATGACCAGGTGGGCCGACAGCGCCGGCTGGCCGCTGGTGACGCTCCAGACGTGCAGGTCGTGCACGTCGCTCACGTGGTCCAGTTGCAGCAGTCGTTCGCGGATCGCGTCCAGGTCGGTGCCCTCCGGCGCGGCCTCGAGCAACACCCGCCCCGACGCGCTGACCAGCCGCCACCCGGCGACCAGCATGAGCCCGACCACGATCAACGTGGCGATCGCGTCGGCGCGCATCCACCCGGTGGTGAGGATGACGACCGCGGCGACCACGGTGCCGATGAAGCCGTACAGGTCGGTGACGATGTGCTGGTAGGCGCCCTCGACGTTCAGCGACGTCCGGTTCGCCTTCGCGATCAACCAGGCGGCGACGACGTTGACCACGACCCCGGCCAGTGCGACGGCGAGCACCGGTTTCGCGTCGACGGTCGGCGGGTCCAGCAGTCGACGTACGGCCTCGAAGCCCAGGAGCGCGGCCAGCACCAGCAGGGTCACGCCGTTGGCCAGCGCGGACAGGATCTCGGCCCGTTTCCAGCCGAACGTCCAGCGCCCGTGCGCGGGACGCGCGGCGAGGCGGGCGGCCCAGAGCGCCAACGCGATCGAGGCCGCGTCGGTGAACATGTGGGCCGCGTCGGACAGCAGGGCCAGCGATCCGGTCCAGAGGGCGACCGCGACCTCGGCGACCAGGTAGCAGACCAGGAGCAGCAGCGCAGCCGTCAGCGGCCGCCGGTCGGCGTCGGCGGAGATGGAGTGGCTGTGGTCGTGCGCATGATCGGTCGGGTCGTCGTGCTGGCTCACCCTCAGGAGTCTTGCAGGCGTGCACCGGCGGGGGCAGGGTGGAGGCATGGACACTCCACAGCAGATCGTGGTCGTCGGCGGTGGCCTCGCCGGTGCGAAGACCGTCGAGGCGTTGCGCGACCAGGGCTACACCGGCCGCCTCACCCTGATCGCCCGGGAGAACGAACTCCCGTACGAGCGACCGCCGATGTCCAAGGGCTACCTCGCCGGCGACGACGAGTTCGACGCCGCGGTCGTCCACCCCCAGCCCTGGTACCCCGAGCACGACGTCGACCTGCGCACCGGCACCTCGGTGACCGCCGTCGACCGCGCCACCCACACCGTGACGCTCGACAAGGGGGAGCCGCTGTCGTACGACAAGCTCGTCGTCGCCACCGGATCCGAGCCGAAGGTGCTGCCGATCGACGGCGCGGACACCGACGGCGTGCACTACCTGCGGACCCGTGCGGACGCCGACTCGCTCAAGGAGCAGTTCGGCACCGACAAGAAGCTGGCGGTCATCGGTGCCGGCTGGATCGGGCTCGAGGTGGCCGCCGCCGCGCGCGGCAAGGGCACCGCGGTCACTGTGCTGGAGGGCGCCGCCCAGCCACTGCTGGCGGTGCTCGGTCCGGAGATCGCCCCGGTGTTCGCCCAACTGCACCGTGACAACGGGGTCGACCTGCGGCTGTCGGTGAAGGTCGACCGGATCGAGGTCGAGGACGGCAAGGCCGTCGGCGTACGGCTGGCTGACGGGGAGGTCGTCCCCGCCGACGCCGTGGTCATCGGCGTCGGCGCCGCGCCCAACCTCGACCTGGCGAAGGACGCCGGGCTCGACGTGGACGGCGGTGTGCTGGTCGACGCGACACTGCGCACCAGTGACCCGGACATCTACGCGGTGGGCGACATCGCTGCCCACGACCACCCGGTCCTGGGCCGTCGGGTCCGGGTCGAGCACTGGGCCACCGCGCTGAACCAGCCGGCCGCGGCGGCCGCCGCGATCCTGGGCTCCACCGACGGCTACCAGGACCTGCCGTACTTCTTCAGCGACCAGTACGACCTGGGGATGGAGTACATCGGCAATGCGCCGTCGTACGGCCAGGTGGTGGTCCGTGGCGACCGGGACGCCAGGGAGTTCGTCGCGTTCTGGCTGGACGACGACCAGCGGATCGTCGCCGCGATGAACGTGAACGTGTGGGACGTCATCGACGAGATCAAGCCGCTGATCATCGACGTTGTATCGGTCGACCCGAAGCAGTTGGCCGACCCGGACGTTCCGTACGCTGACCTGCGATGAACGAACCGATCCGGTGGGCCGACGTGCCGCCCACGCCCTGGCGCAACGGTGGCGGCGTCACCCGACAGATCGCCTCGAGCCCGGCGGACGCCGCCGACTTCGACTGGCGGATCAGCATCGCCGACGTCTCCGCGGAAGGCCCGTTCTCCGCTTTCCCCGGCGTCGACCGGGTGATCACCCTGCTCGAGGGTGACTCGATGACGTTGACGTCGCCGACGGGGGAGAAGCGGCTGGAACCGTTGCAGCCGTACGGTTTTCGCGGCGAGGAGCAGATCGACTGCACGCTCCCCGACGGTCCGACCCGCGACTTCAACGTGATGACCGCCCGCGGGCGGTGCACCGCGCAGGTGCGGGTTCACGGTGAGGGCCGGGTCGAACTGCCGGCGGCGGACCGGATGATCGTCGCCCTCGGATCTGTACGCGTCGGACAGTGGCAGTTGGAGCGCTACGACGCGCTGCGCAGCATCGCCCCCGAAACGGTCGACGGCCCCTTCGTCGAGGTCACTTTCGCGTCCTGACGTGGGGCCGTCGTCGAGTCGGGGAGTCGCTCAGCTCGAGGTGGTCGGGCGGCTGGCGCGACGCGGTCCGCGACGACCGGCCGGAGCCGACTCGGTGGTGTAGGTCGGGCGGCTGCCCGAACCCTGGCGGTTGCCGCTGTTGCCCGCGCCGGAACGCTGGCCCCGGTTGCCGGCACCGGACGAACGCTGCGCGCCGCCGTTGCCACCACTGGACGAACGCTGACCGCGGCCCTGGCCGCCCGAACGCTGGCCACCGCCGGAACGCTGACCACCGGAACGACCACCGGGGCGCTGGCCGCCCGAACGGCCACCGGAGCGACCGGACTGCTGCTGGGCAGGGGCCTGGACCGGTGCCGGCTCGACGAACACCCGCTCGCCGGGGGCGAGCTCGGTGAGCAGGTCGTGCTGAGGGTCGACGCGGGTGGTGGTCGGCTTGATGCCGGCGGCCTTGGTCAGGGCGCGGACGTCGCGCTGCTGCTCGTCCAGCATCAGGGTCACGACGGTGCCCGACGCGCCCGCGCGGGCCGTACGGCCGGAGCGGTGCAGGTAGGCCTTGTGCTCGGCCGGCGGGTCGGCGTGGATGACCAGGCTGACGTCGTCGACGTGGATGCCGCGGGC
>JASLFY010000329.1 GCA_030150425.1 Yimella sp.
CGCCTTGTAGTTGTTGAAGTGGAACTCGATCTGCTTGATCAGCTGCGGCGCGACGTCGTCCAGGGAGCCGATCGCGTCGCCGGTGTTGCGGTCGTCGGCCGGCACGACGACGACCTTGTCGTCGACCTCACCGTCGTCGACGAACTTCATGACGCCGATGACCTTGCCCTCCATCACCAGACCGGTCGGCAGCGGCTCGTCGGTGAGGATCAGGACGTCGAGCTCGTCGCCGTCCTCGTCCAGGGTCTGCGGGATGAAGCCGTAGCTGGTCGGCTTGGCGAAGACCGCCGGCTCGACGCGGTCCAGCTTCATGACCTTGTTGTCGCGGTCCCATTCGATCTTCAGGGTGCTGCCCTTGCCGATCTCGACGACGACGTTGATGACGCCACCGTCGACGTCTCCGGGGCCGAAGGCCTCGTTGTAATCCACCACGGTTGTTTCGCTCCTGACGAGGGCGGGAAGTTGCCTGCGCGAGCCTATCAACGCGCGTGACGGGGGCCGATTGGTGTTGCCTCGCGGGCCGGTGTTATCTTTGTCGTCGCTTCTGGGGCTATGGCGCAGTTGGTAGCGCGTCTCGTTCGCAATGAGAAGGTCAGGGGTTCGAATCCCCTTAGCTCCACCAGATACGCAGAAGGCCCGGACCGATCGGTCCGGGCCTTCTGCGTTGTCGTTCGCTGGTTCGGGGCCAGTCGGGCCGGCCCCGAGAGTCGTCAGCCGGCGCGGTAGACCGCGGGCAGCTCCTCGAGGTCCTCGTCCAGCGCCAGGCCGTCGAACGGCAGGTCGTCGATCTGCTGCAGCTGGTCGGCGACGGTGCCGGCCGGGGCGACCTCGCTCTGCGGCGCACGCTGCTTGAGGGTGTAGGTGGGCGGCGGCACGGCGACCGGGGCCCAGCCGTCGGCCTGGTCGTACGCGGCGACGGTCGGCTCGGCCTCCACCGGTGCCTGCGCCACGGGCTGCTCGACGACCTGCTCGGCGGCCTCCTCGAAGCCGTACGGGGCCGGGCTCGCGGCCTCGACGGCCACGTCCTGCTCCACCGGGGCGGTGGCGACGGGCTGCTCGACCGGGGCGGCCGGACGCTGCGCGGCCGGAGCCGTACGACGCCGCGGGGCGGGCGTACGCGAGGCCTGTCCGGCGGAGCCGGTGCTGCGGACCGCGGGGCGCGGGGCGCGACGCGGGGCGGGCTTGGCCGTACGGGCCGCGCGCTCCTTGATCGCCGACTGGCGCAACCAGGCGACGACACCGACGGTCGCGACCAGGCCGACCACCGGCAGCCACCAGGGCGCCAACGAGAAGGGGGCGAGCACCGCGGTGACCACGGTCAGCGCGAGTACCACCAACAGGCTGATGCCACGAATCTGCTTGCCGTTCAACGACTTCACGCCCTTGACCGCGGACGCGGCGCCCTTGCCGGTGCCGGCCGCCAAGCCGTTCACCCGCTCGCGCCACCCGGGGGCGGGCGCAGTCGTACGTTCCGGAGCCACCATCTCGTCACCCACTGTCCTCTGGCCCGCACGCAGGGAGGTGCGGGGCGTCTTCACGCTGACCTCGGGCGCCTGGCGCCGGTCGCGACCACGCAGGTCACGGACCATCGGCGCAACGCCCTCGGGCAACGGGTCTCGCTTGGCCAGCACACGCATGGCCTCGGAAAAGCGGTCCACCGAACGAGCGGTCGTGACGACCTCCCGGCGACGGATCCAATGCTGCAACAGGAAGGCAGCCCAGATCGCGACGACGAGGAGGATCAGCAAGCTCGTGGTAGGCACGGGACGAAGGTAGTTCTCAAAACGGTAACTTCCGTGGACTTCGTTGGTGTGTCGGCAAACTCACTGTCCGCGAACACGTTCCAAGCGGTCCACCACCCGTTCACCGGCCAGGTCCTCGGTGGTGAGCGCGAAGCTGCGGTGGTCGCGCCAGGCGCCGTCGATGTGCAGGTACGCCCGCCGCAGCCCCTCCTCGCGCATCCCCAACTTCGCCACCACGCGCAGACTGCGCGGGTTGTCCGGGCGGATGTTCACCTCGACCCGGTGCAGCCCCTCGGCGGTGAACGCGTGGTCCATCGCGAGCGCCAGGGCGTAGGTCGTGATCCCTTGTCCGGCAAGGGATTCGGCGATCCAGTAGCCGGCGGTCGCGGTCAGCAGCGCGCCGCGCTCGATGCCGGACAGGTGCATCTGTCCGGCCAGGACGCCGTCGACCTCGACGGCCCACGGCAGCATCCGACCGGCCTTCGCCTCCGCGTCGAACGCGCGCACCAACTGCGGGTAGGACACGCTGCCCGCGGCCCGCCTCGGCGGGGTCGAGTCCCACGGCCGGTTCCAGGCCGCGTTGTCGGCGCGCAGTTGCAGGAACTCGGCGCGGTCGGCCCGAACCCGCAACGGACGCAACAGGATTCGCCGACCACCCCACTCCCCGGCGACGGCGACCGGCCAGTGACGGTCGCTCATCCGGCGTGGTCACCGCCGCGGATCTGGTCGAGCGCGTGGGCCAGCACCGGCTCCAACACCTCGAGCGCGTCCCGCACTCCCCCGGTCGACCCGGGCAGGTTCACAACCAGGGTCGAACCGGCCAGCCCGGCCAGGCCGCGGGACAGCATCGAGGAGTGGATCCCCTTCGCGACGCCGGCCCGACGGATCGCCTCGGCGATGCCGGGCACCGGGCGGTCGAGCAACGCGGCGGTCTGTTCGGGCGTCACGTCGCTCGGTGCCAGTCCGGTGCCGCCGGTGGTCAGGATCAGGTCGACGCCGCCGGCGATCGCGGTTCGCAGTGCCTCGCCGACCTCGGGCCCGTCGGGCACGACCACGGGGTCACCGACCGCGAACCCCCAGCCGCGCAACGCGGTCGTCAGGATCGGCCCGGAGCGGTCGGCGTACACGCCCGCTCCGGGCCGATCCTGACGACCGCGTTGCGCGGCTGGGGGTTCGCGGTCGGCGACCCGGTCGTCGTCCCCGACGGGCCGCAGGTCGGCGAGGCGTTGCGGACCG
>JASLFY010000009.1 GCA_030150425.1 Yimella sp.
GCCGCTGGCCGTACGCCGTCGGAACCGGGGTCGCTGATGCCGCGCGAGTCCTTCGCGATCGGCACGATCCGGGTGCGTCCCGGCACGATGCGCTCGCTCGAACTGCCGATCACCCGGCTGGTCACCGGTGCCGAGATCGACCTGCCGGTGCGCGTGGTCCACGGCAAGGAGGACGGCCCGGTCGTCTGGGTCAACGCGGCGATCCACGGCGACGAGATCGTCGGTGTCGAGGTGATCCGGGAGGTGCTCGCCTCGCTGCATCCCAAGACGTTCCGGGGCACCCTCATCGCGGTGCCGATCGTGAACGTCCACGGCTTCATGGCCGGCGACCGCTACCTGCCCGACCGCCGCGACCTCAACCGGTCCTTCCCGGGGTCGGCCCGCGGCTCGCTGGCCGGCCGGATCGCCCACCTGTTCCTGAAGGAGGTCGTGGCCAAGTGCGAACTGGGCATCGACCTGCACACCGGCTCCGACCGGCGTACGAACCTCCCGCAGATCCGCGCCGACCTGGACGACCCGCGTACGCGGGAGCTGGCCGAGGCGTTCGCCGCGCCGGCGATGCTGCACGCCGCGATCCGGGACGGCTCGTTGCGTCACGTCGCGGGCGAGCGCGGCGGCCGGGTGCTGCTCTACGAGGCCGGTGAGGCGCTGCGCCTGGACGACTGGTCGATCGACGTCGGCGTACGAGGTGTACTACGCGTACTGGCACACATCGGGATGATCGACCCGATCGAGGAGGAGGTCGCACCGACCGCGGAGTGCCGCGGCAGCGGCTGGGTGCGGGCCCGGCGCACCGGCATCCTGCGCCTGGACGTCAAGCTCGGCCAGACCGTCGAGAAGGGCGAGCGCCTGGGCGCGACGTACGACGCGTACGGCAAGACCCTGCGCGCCGTCTACGCCGACCGCACCGGCCTGGTGATCGGCCGCACCGAGGCGCCGCTGGTCAACTCCGGTGACGCGCTGGTCCACATCGCGACGGTGGTGCAGCCCACCGCCGAGCAGGATCAGCGCGAGTAGAGCCCGGCGATCCGGTCGGCGTACTGCTCCTGGACGACGTGGCGCTTCACCTTCAGCGTCGGGGTCAGTTCGCCGGTCTCCTCGGTGAAGTCGTCGACCAGGACGACGAACTTCTTCACGCCCTCGGCGTGGGAGACGGTCAGGTTCGCGCGGTCGATCGCGGCCTGCACCTCGGCGCGGAAGTCGTCGTGGTCGGCCAGGTCGGTCGGCTCGATGCCGCGCTCCGCTGCCCACGCCGGGCCGCCCTCCGGGTCGACGGTGATCAGCCCGGCGACGTACGGCATCCCCTCGCCGACCAGCATCGCGTGGCCGACGACCGGACTCTCGCAGATGATGTCCTCCAGCGGGCCGGGCGCGACGTTCTTGCCGCCCGCGGTCACCAGGATCTCCTTGGCACGACCGGTGATCTTCACGAACCCGTCGGCGTCGATCGACCCGAGGTCGCCGGTGTGGAACCAGCCGTCCTCGAAGGCGTCGGCGGTGGCCTGCGGGTTGCCGAGGTAGTCGCGGAACACCAGGTCGCCGCGCACCTGCAACTCACCCGACTCCACGACCCGCACCGCGTTGCCCGGCAGCGGACGCCCGACGGTGCCGATCCGGTTGCTGTCCGGCTGGTTGACCGTGATCGCGGCGAACGTCTCGGTGAGGCCGTAGCCCTCCAGCACCGGCAGGCCGAGGCCGGTGAAGAAGGCGGCCAACCGCGGGTTGAGCGCCCCGCCGCCGGAGATCGCGTACGCCACCTGTCCCCCGGTCGCGGCCCGCACCTTCGCGAACACCAACCGGTCGAAGAGCGCGTGTCGGGCGCGCAGCGCCCGCCCGGGAGCGTCGGTCGACCCCATCCGTACGGCGGTCTCCTCGGCGTGGGCGAAGATCCGCGCCTTCAGCCCGCCGTCCTTGGTCGCGGCGGCGCGGGCGCCGGCGTGGACCTTCTCGAAGACTCGCGGGACGCCGAGGATGATGTGCGGCCGGAAGCTGACGAACTTCTCCGAGATCGTCTTGAAATCCCCCCAGAAACCGGTGGTCATGCCGCCATGCAGACCGGCGTACGTGACCGCGCGGGCCAACACGTGGGCCAGCGGCAGGAACATCAGCAGTCGGCTGCCCGGCCGGGCGATCGCACCGACCGGGGTGTTGCAGATCGCCAACACCTCGGCGACCGCGGTGCGCTGGGTGATGACGCAACCCTTCGGGCGCCCGGTGGTGCCCGAGGTGTAGACGATCGACGCCGGCTGGTCGAGGGTCAGTGCGTCCCGGCGCTGCTCGACCTCGGTGTCGTCGACGGAGGTTCCGCGGGTGGCGAGCTCGGTGAGCGCTCCGTCGTCGATGACGAGCACCTCGACGTCGCTGCCCAGCCCGGCCTGCGCGACCGTGGCCGCCTGTTCGGCGTCGTCGACCACGATCATCCGGCAGCCGGAGTCACGCACGATCCACTCGACCTGGGCGGGTGACGACGACGGGTAGATCGGCACCGTCACGGCGCCGACGTTGGCGATCGCGAGGTCGGTCACGATCCATTCGTACCGGGTGTTCGCCATCAGCGCGACCGGGTCGCCGGCCGCGACACCGGAGGCGATGAGCCCACGCGCCGTGGCGCGCACGTGGTCCAGGTAGGTCGCGGCAGTGACCGGCTTCCAGGTGTCGCCCTCGCAGGTCTCGAAGAGCACGAGGACATCGTCGCCCGGGCACCCTGGCGGCATGCCGCGCGGACGCCCGACCTCGTG
>JASLFY010000019.1 GCA_030150425.1 Yimella sp.
CGACCACCACACCCGCCGCGACGGCGCCCGCGCCGCGTTCGAGCGGCTGATGGCGTAGCTTCAGTCCACCCATCCCTACGTACGCATCACCGGTGCGTTCGTCGAGGGCGATCCCACCGGGGCGCTGGCCGACGCGGCGAAGGACGCCGCGTTGCTGGTGGTCGGCACCCGCGGCCGCGGTGGCTTCCGCGGCATGATGCTCGGCTCGGTCAGCCACGGCCTGCTGCACGCCGCGCCCTGCCCGGTCGCGGTCGTGCGCTGAGTCGGGTCAGCTGGGGGCGAGCAAAAGGCTCGGGAACAAAATCGCGGCCGCGCGCCTTGGGGTTCGACGTGAACGTCGATATCTGGTCCGACCTTGCCTGCCCGTGGTGCTTCATCGGCACCCAACGCTTCCACCGTGCGCTCGAGCAGTTCGCCGGTAAGGACGACGTCAAGGTCATCTGGCACAGCTTCCAGCTCGACCCGTCGCTGCCCGAGTCGTTCGACGGCTCGGAGGTCGACTACCTCGTCGCCAGCAAGGGCATGGAGCGCTCGCAGGTCGAGGCGATGACCGAACACGTCGCCTCGGTGGCGGCGGCCGACGGGCTGAACTTCGACTTTGCCGGGCTCAAGGTGGCCAACAGCCGCCTCGGCCACCACCTCGTCCACCTCGCCCAGTTGCGCGGTGTCGCCGACGAGGTCGTGCGCGACCTGATGTCCGCCCACTTCGAGGGCGGCGAGGACATCGCCGACCGTGCGGTGCTGACCCGCATCGGGGTGACCCACGGGCTGAGCGAGGCCGACATCGACGAAGCGCTCGGCTCCGAGCGCTACGACACCGCGATGAAGTCCGACGCCGCCCAGGCACAGGGCATCGGGGTGCAGGGCGTGCCCTTCTTCGTCGTCGACGCGCGCTACGGCGTCAGCGGCGCCCAGCCGGTCGAGACGTTCACCCAGGCGCTCGAACTGGCCGCCGCGAACGCGGCCGAGAGCGGTGGCGGCTGCTGCGGCGGGAACTGCTGCAGCTGATCAGCTCTCTGCGGCGGCCTCGGCCGCCGTCGCGAGCCGGTCGACCGACGCCTGCAGCCGGTCGGCCGTCGTCCACCGGGCGCGCTCCAACCGCGCCTCGTCGGTGAGGTCGGTCCAGTCGTACGTGTGCGTCACCGTGGTGTGACCGTCGTCGATCGCAGTCAGCTCCCAGCGCCACAGGTGGCCCGGACGCGGCTCGCCCACCCCTGAGGGCTGCCAGGCGATGCGCCGACCTTCCTCGAACTCGACGACGTGGTTGTCGCGCTCCTTGCCCTTGGTGGTCGTCATCCGGAAGACGTCACCCGCCGCCCGAACCCGTTGTCCGGCAGCGGCATTCGCGAGGTTGTCGTTGCCGTCCCACTCCGGCTGGCGGGCCGGGTCCGCGATGAGTTCGAAGATCGTGGCGGCGGGCGCGGCGATGTCGCGGCTTGCGGAGACGATGCGATCGGTCATACCTCCATCCAACCAGCGCCCTCCGGTCCACAGAGCGGGACTCGCCCGCACGTTTTCTTGAACTGTTCCAGAAAAGGTGCGAGGGTCGAGGGGTGATGAACGACGTCGCCCCGGAACTGACCGCCGCCCTGCGCGGCGGCGGTCTGCGGGTGACGCAGCCTCGCCTGGCGGTCCTGGCGGCCGTACGCGAACACCCCCACTCCGACGCCCTGAGCGTCCTCGGCCACGTCCGCGAAACGCTGCCCGCGGTGTCCCACCAGGCGGTGTACGACTGCCTCACCGCGTTGGCCGCAGCCGGTCTGCTGCGCCGGATCGAGCCGGCCGGCTCACCCGCCCGCTACGAGTGGGGCAGCGGCGACAACCATCACCACCTCATCTGCCGCGGGTGCGGCGCCATCACCGATGTCGAGTGCGGCATCGGGGCGGCGCCCTGCCTGACGGTCGCGGACGACCACGGCTACGTCATCGACGAGGCCGAGGTCATCTACTGGGGCCTGTGCCCCGAATGCCACCTGAAATCAGTTGAGTCCCAATCGAAATGAGGAACAGATGACTGACACCACCCGGACCGACGCCTCCCCCGACGACAGCACGCTCGCCGAGGTCAACGACAACAGTGCGTCCAACACCGCGGCCGAGGGCACGTCCGGTTGCCCGGTGCTGCACGGCCAGCCGGACCCCACCCAGGGCGTCGCGAACCAGCGGTGGTGGCCCACCCGTCTGAACCTGAAGATCCTCGCGAAGAACCCGACCGTCGCGAACCCGTTCGGTGACGACTTCGACTACCCGGCCGCGTTCGGCGCGCTCGACCTGGCCGCGGTGAAGCAGGACATCGCCGGCGTGCTGACCGACTCCAAGGACTGGTGGCCGGCCGACTTCGGGTCGTACGCCCCGTTCATGATCCGGATGGCCTGGCACAGCGCCGGCACCTACCGCGTGATGGACGGCCGCGGCGGTGGCGGCACCGGCCAGCAGCGGTTCGCGCCGCTGAACAGCTGGCCCGACAACGTGAGCCTGGACAAGGCGCGTCGCCTGCTGTGGCCGGTGAAGAAGAAGTACGGCAAGTCGCTGTC
>JASLFY010000394.1 GCA_030150425.1 Yimella sp.
AGCATGTCGGCGAGCGTGCCGTCGCCGCGGGCGCGAGCCGCCGCGACGATCTCCTGCGTGGAGTGCCCGGCCGGCAGGTTACGGCCGACCGCTCCGGCGTAGACGTAGTCGACCGCGCGCCCCAGGATCCTGGGCGCGACAACCGTCAGGACCACCGACACGATCGTGAGGGCGAGCACCAGGATCAGCTCGCTGCGGAACGGGCGCAACAGGCCGAGCAGTCGCTTGCCCGAGCCGCGGAAGTCCATCGTCTTCTCGGACGGGCCGATGCCCATGCCCGGGCCGCCCTGGCGGCGCATCGGGCCGCGGGGTTGAGCGCTCATACCGGGGCCCCCGCGAAGTATCGGAGCGACGAAGGAGCGGAGAACTTCGTGGGGTGGTTCATGAAGCACGCTCCATTCGCTGGGAGGCGACGATCTCGGCGTACTCGGAACAGGTCCGTAGCAGGTCGTCGTGGCGGCCGAGGCCGACCACCCGGCCGTCCTCGAGCACCACGATCTGGTCGGCGGCCTGCACAGTGGAGATCCGTTGGGCGACGACGAAGACCGTGGCGTCCTGCACCCGCGGCTGCAGGGCCGTACGCAGCGCCCGCTCGGTCCGCAGGTCGAGCGCCGAGAAGCTGTCGTCGAAGAGGTAGATGCGGGCGTCGCTGACCAGCGCCCGGGCGATCGCCAGCCGCTGCCGTTGGCCGCCACTGAAGTTGCTGCCGCCCTGCTGCACCGGTGCGTCGAGGCCGCCCTCGAGCTCGCGAACGAAGCCGTCGGCCTGCGCGATCCGCAGCGCCTCCCACAGGTCCTCGTCGCTCGCATCGGGGTCGCCGTAGCGCAGGTTGCTCGCGACGGTGCCGGTGAACAGATAGCTCTTCTGCGGCACGATCCCGATGTGGCCCCACAACAACGTGGGGTCGAGGTCGCGCACGTCGACCCCGTCGATCAGCACCGCGCCGGCAGTGGCGTCGAACAGCCGGGCGACCAGCGACACGAACGTGGTCTTGCCCGAACCGGTCGCCCCGACGATCGCGATCGTCTGACCGGGCTCGGCCCGCAGCGTCACCCCGGACAGCACCGGCTGCGCCGCGCCCGGGTACGTGACCCCGGCGTCCTGGAACTCGACGACGCCCCGGGACTGCTCCGGCGTACGCGGGTCGGCCGGCGGAACCACCGAGATCGGCTCGTCGACGACCTCGCCGATCCGTTCGGCGGCGACCGCGGCGCGCGGAATCATCATGAACATGAAGGTCGCCATCATCACCGACATCAGGATCTGCATCAGGTAGGTCATGTACGCCGTCAGCGACCCGATCTGCAGGGTCCCGTCGTCGACCTGGTGACCGCCGAACCACCAGACCGCGGTGGTGGAGATGTTCATGACCAGGAAAACCGACGGGAACAGCGACATCATCAGCCGCCCGGTGCGCACCAGCGAGTCGCCCAGCTCACCGCTGGCGTCCTCGAACCGCTGCTGTTCGTACGGCTCGCGCCCGAAGGCGCGGATCACGCGTACGCCCGAAAGGTGTTCGCGCAGAATGCGGTTCACCGTGTCGAGGCGGCGTTGCACCTGCCGGAAACCGGGCACCAGGCTGCGCACCAGCAACCCGACGATGATGCCGAGGACCACGACGGCGACGACGATCAGCCAGGACAGCGACACCGACTGACGCAGCGCCATGATCACGCCGCCGACCATCATCAGCGGCGCCATCACCATCAGGGTGGCGCCCATCAGCACCACCATCTGCACCTGCTGCACGTCGTTCGTCGAGCGGGTGATCAGCGTGGGCGCACCGAAGTGATTCACCTCGCGCGCGGAGAACGCGCCGACCCGCCGGAACAGGGTGGCGCGGGTGTCTCGGCCGTAGAACATCGACAGGCGCGCGCCGACGTACGCCGACGCGATCGACGCGATGACCTGGCCGACGGAGATCGCGAGCATCCAACCGCCCGTACGCCAGATGTAGCCGGTGTCGCCGAGGCGGACACCGCGGTCGATGATGTCGGCGTTGAGGGTGGGCAGGTAGAGGGACGCGGCGACACTGATCAGTTGCCAGAGCACCAGGGCCGCGACCAGCCCGGGGTAGCGCGCCAGATGGGCGCGGACTTCACGAAGGAGCACGATTCATAGCTTCGCACTCCGCCGGCTCCATCCCAACCGACTTACCGGGCCAGACCCTTGGCCTTCAGGAAGGTGTTCGCGACCGATTTGGCGTCCTTCTTGTCGACCACGACCTGCTTCACCATCTCGGCCAGCTCGTCGGTGGTCAGCTTCGCGGACAGCTTGTTCAGCGCAACTTGCACCTTCGGGGTGGCGGCCGAGCGGGCGATGAGCGGCACGACCTGGTCGCTGCCGAAAACGTGCTTGTCGTCCTGCAGCACCACGAAGTCGTTGGCTTTGATCGCCGGGTCGGTGGAGAAGATGTTGGCCGCCTGGGCCTGGTTGTTCTTCAAGGCGGACGCGATCGCGGTGGTCGCGCTCAAGGCCCGGAAACTCTTGGGCACCAGGTGGTAGGTGGCCTTCAACCCGGGCAGGCCCTGCTCGCGCCCCTGGAACTCCGAGGGTGCGGCGATGGTGACCTCGCTGCTGTGTTTCGCCAGGTCGGAGATGGTCTTCAGGTTCCACTTCTGCGCCGTCTTGCGGGTGACGACGAGCGAGTTGGAGTCCTGCGCCTGGGACGGCTGCAGCACCAGCTGGCTGCTCGGGATCGTGGTCAGCAGCGCGGCGTAGACCGCGTCGGGCAGCTTCTGGGTGGCGGTCTTGTCGAGATAGCTCAGCAGCGACCCGGTGTACTCGGGCACGATCTGCACCGACCCGTCGTCGAGCGCCTTGAGGTAGGCCTCGCGCGCACCGATCGGGTCGGTCGTCGACACCTTCACACCCTGCGCCCGCAGCGTGCCGGCGTAGAGCTCGGCCAGCAGACCCGACTCGGGGAAGTTCGCCGACCCGATGGTGACGTGGCCCGTCTTCGGCTTGTCGGTGGAGCACTTCCCACCGCCGGAGGCGTTGTTCAACGGGTCGCTGTTCAGCCCACAGCCGGCGAGGCTGCCGGACAGGGTCACCGCCAGGGCGGCGGAGAGCAGCGTGCGACGGGTGGTCATGAGGTGCTCCCGGTGGGTTCGAGTTCGGCACGGTCGGCCTGCGCCCGGCGCAACCGGCGACGCGAGGTCGCGCCGGTCAGCCCGGGCGAGACGACGGTCCGTTGGACGGCGGCCAGGACGAGATCGACGATGAGGGCCAGCACTGCGACCAGCAGCGAGCCGCCGACCATCACTTCGTACTGGCTCTGGGCGAGACCGTCGATCAGGTAGCGGCCGAAGCCGCCCAGTCCGACCGAGGCGGCGATGGTGGCGGTGGCGATGACCTGCAGGGTCGCGCTGCGCAGGCCGGAGAAGATCAACGGCAGCGCGCACGGCAGTTCCACCTTGGTGAAGACCTCCGACCCACTCATCCCGAGGCCGTACGCGGCGTCGCGGGCGGCGGGGTCGACCTCGCTGATCCCGGCGTGGGTGCCGGCCAGGATCGGCGGGATCGCGAGGATCACGAGCACGAAGATCGACGGCGCGGTGAAGGCCAGGTCGCCGCTGAGCCGCGGGCCGGCCCAGAGCGCGGCGACGAACAGCAGACCCAGCGACGGGACGGCCCGGGCCGCGTTGGCCAGCGAGATCAGCCAGCGGCCCTTGCCGGTGTGGGCGATCCAGCTGGCCAGCGGGATCGCGATCGCCGCCGCGATGAGCAGGGTGATCGCGCTGTAGATCAGGTGTTGCTCGAGGCGGTGCGGGATGCCGGCGTCGCCGGACCAGTTGGAGCCCGCGGTCAGCCAGTCCCAGACCTTGGTGAGGATCATCCGGCCACCGCCTTCCGCCACGGCGTCGCGAGCCGCGCGATCACCTGGATCACCAGGTCGAACAGCAGCGCCAGGATCAGGCAGGCGACGACGCCGACCACGATCTCGGTGACGTAGTCACGCTGGAAGCCGTCGGTGAGGTAGTAGCCCAGCTGGGAGACACCGATCAGCGAGGCGACGCTGACGATGCTCACGTTGCTGACCGCCGCGACTCGCAGCCCGCCGGCGATCACCGGGACACCGAGCGGCAACTCGACCCGCAGCAACCGGCGCAGCGCCGGCATGCCCATCGCGGTGGCCGCCTGGGTCACCGCGGTCGGCACCGCGTCGAGCGCGTCGGTGACGGTGCGGACCAGCAGCGCGACGGTGTAGACGGTCATCGCGGCGATGACATTCCACGGCGACAGGATGCGGGTGCCGAGGATGATCGGCATCACGATGAACAGGGCCAGCGAGGGGATCGTGTAGAGCAGCCCGGAGCCGGCGACCATCGCGGGGCGCCAGCGGGGGCGGCTGTGGGCGAGCCAGCCCAGCGGGATCGCGATGAGCAACCCGAGCAGCAGCGGGATCCCGGCGAGCAGCGTGTGTTGCCAGGCTCGCTGCAGGATGTCGGACCAGTGGTCCTGGACGTAGTTCACCGCGGTCTCATGCCCGGTCGGCCTGCTCGGCGACCGGTGCGACGTCGTCGGGGTCGACCTCGATCCGCTCGTGGTCCTCGATGGCGGTGAGCACCTCGTGGGCCCGGACCGTTCCGAGCAGGCGGCCGTCGTCGTCGACGATCACACCGCGCCTCGACGGGGAGGACAGCGCCGCGTCGAGGCTCGCCCGCAACGGGCCGCCGCGCCGGGCGAGGGTGCCTCCGCGGTGCAGCATCGCCGACTCGACCGGCGCCTCGATGCGCTCGGGTTCGACCCAGCCGAGCGGCTTGTTCTCCTCGTCGACGACCAACACCCAGCGGTCGCGGGTGGCCGCGCGGGCCTCCTGCGGGGTCGCGCCCAGCGGCACCACCGGTTCGTGGTTCAGGCCGAACTGGGGCGAGTCCTGGAAGGCCAGCGAGCGGTAACCGCGGTCGCGACCGACGAAGCCGGCGACGAAATCGTCGATCGGGTGGGCCAGCAGATACTCCGGGGTGGCGACCTGGGCGAGCTTCCCCCCGACCCGCAGCACCGCGACCTGGTCGCCGAGCTTCATCGCCTCGTCGATGTCATGGGTGA
>JASLFY010000063.1 GCA_030150425.1 Yimella sp.
GGCCACAGACCCTGCGGTCGGAAGATCATGACGACGATGAGCAGGATGCCGAAGATGAAGAACCGCCAGTTCTCCGCTCCCCGGAGCAGCTCGGGCAGCAGCGAGATGATGAGCGCGCCGATGACGACCCCGGGGACCGAGCCCATCCCGCCGAGGACGACGGCCATGAGGATGAGCGCCGACCAGAGGAAGTTGAAGCTCGGCGGCGAGATCGCCGTCTGGTGCACCGCGAAGAGGACACCTGCGAGGCCGCCGAAGATCGCGCCGGTGATGTACGCGGCGAACTTCACCTTGTAGGTGTGGATGCCCATCGCCTCGGCGGCGTCCTCGTCCTCGCGGACGAAGCGCCACGCCCGTCCGAGTCGTCCCCGGCCGAGGCGGGCCGAGAAGAGCACCGCGAGCGACACGACGGCAGCCGTCACCCAGTAGGTGGCGATGTCGGCACGCAGACCGAAGTCGCCGAAGTCCGGGATCCCGAACAGACCGTTGGGCCCGCCCGTGACGTCCAGGTTGTTCGCGGTGATCCGGATGATCTCACCGAAACCGAGGGTCACGATGGCGAGGTAGTCGCTGCGCAGGCGCAGGGTCGGCCCGCCGATGATGATGCCGCCGGCGACGGCCGCGGCGATGACGACCGGCAGGGTGAGGGCGACCGGCCAGCCGACCTTGGTCGTGAGCATGCCGCTGGTGTAGGCACCGATCGCGAAGAACGCGGCGTAGCCGAGATCGAGCAGGCCGCAATAACCGACCACCACGTTGAGGCCCACGGCGAGCATGACGAAGATGAGCGCGTCGGTGGCGATCTGGATCGTGTAGGCGTCGGTGTTGATGAACGGCAGGGCGAGGGCCGCGAGCACCACCACGCCGGCCAGCCAGGGGCTGCCGAGCATCCCGGAGAGTCGATCGGCGAAGTCGCCGCGGGGTCGCCGCCCGGGGGTGCCGACGCCGACCCCGCCACCGGGGGCCACCGTCGCCTTCCCGTTCTCGTCGACCGCACGCACGTACGCCGAGGGCGGCTCCGGCTGCACGCCGGCGGCCGGGTCACCGGTCCCGGGCGGGACCTTGTCGAGGCGGTTCTGGTCGGTCATCACACACGCTCCGTAACGCGCTCGCCGAGCAGACCGGTCGGCCGGACGGTGAGGAAGAGGATCAGGAAGCCGAACGCGAACACGTCCCGCCACTCGCTGCCGAGCCACGCGGTGCCGAACGACTCGAGCAGGCCGAGCACGATCGCACCGAGCACCGCACCCCGCAGGTTGCCGATGCCGCCGATGACGGCGGCGGTGAACGCCTTGAGCCCGATGATGAAGCCCATGAGGAAGTCGATCTTCCCGTAGTACGCGCCGGCCATGACTCCGGCGGCGCCCGCGAGCGCCGAGCCGATGAAGAAGGTCCGGGAGATCACGTTGTCCACGTTGATGCCCATGAGCAGGCATGCCTTCGGATCCTGGGAGATCGCGCGCATGGCGCGGCCGCTGCGGGTGCGGCGGACGAAGGTGTCGAGGGCGATCATGAGCAGCACCGCGATGGCCATCATCGCAAGCTGCGCGTACGTGATCCGGGCCCCGAGGATGTGCAGCGCTCCTCCGCCGATCCCCACCGGGTAGGCCTGCGGGTTGGGGCCCCACAGCACGGCGACGCCGTACTCCAGGGCGAAGCTGGCTCCGACCGCCGTGATGAGCACCGAGAGTCGGGGCGCGCTGCGAAGCGGCCGGTAGGCCACCCGCTCCAGCACCAACCCGAACAGGCCCGTGGCCAGCATCGACAGCACCATGACCAGCAGCAGGGCACCGAGCGACCCGCCGAGCGCACCCGCCCCCGCGGACAGGATCGTGTACCCGATGAACGCGCCGAGCATGTAGATGTCGCCGTGGGCGAAGTTGAGCAGCTTGATGATCCCGTAGACCATCGAGTACCCGAGAGCGACCAGACCGTAGAACGCACCGAGGAACAGTCCGTTCAGCACCAGTTGGATGTAGTAGTCCATGTGACCTTCCCGACCATGTGTGGCGAAGGAGCAGGGCCCGCGGCGGCCGCCCGTCGGGCAGCCGCCGCAGGACCCGTACTACTTGGCCAGGACGAAGTCGTTGTCCTTGACCACGAGGATGTCGAACCCACCGTTGGTGAGTGTGTGCTCCGGCGTGAACTTGAGGACCCCGGAGAAGATCTTGAAGTCGTCGATGCCCTCGAGCGCCTTGATCACCTTGGCGCCGTCGGTCGACCCGGCACGCTTGATGGCCTCGGCCGCCACGCGGACGGCGTCGTAGGACTGGGTGGAGTACGGGCCGGGGGCGGACTTGAACTTCTCCTTGTATTTGGTGATCCAGGCCTGACCGCCGGGGATGGTGGACGGGGTCTGGGTCATCGTCGCGTACACGCCCTGGGCGTTCTTGGTGCCGGCGATCGAGATGAGCTTCTGGTCGACCGACCCGTCGGCGACCATCATCTTGCCCTTGTACCCGGCGGCCTTGAGCTGCTTGATGAGCAGGCCACCCTCCTGGTAGTAGCCGGTCCAGTACACGAAGTCGGCGTTCGACCTCAGGACGGCGGTGACGGCTCCGGAGTAGTCCGACTCGCCGGCGGTCACCGACTGGCGGTTGGCGACCTTTACGCCGAGCTTCTTGAGGTCGCCGTCGGCCCGGTTGGTGATGTCCTTGGAGTAGGACGTGTTGTCGTCGAGCAGCGCGACCCCCTTGCTGCCCTGACTCTTGATGAAGTCGCTCGCCGCCTGTGCCTGCTGGATGCCGGTTCCGTTGAGCATGAACACGTTCGGCTTCTTCTGGGCGAAGAGATCGGCCGAGTTCGCCGCCGGGATGATCATCGGGATGTTCGCCTTCTCGAAGATGCTCAGCGTCGTCAGCGTCGCCGAGGAGCAGTAGCCCCCGATGGAGATGTTGATCCCGGCGGAGACGAGCTTGGCCGCGCCGGCGGCGG
>JASLFY010000080.1 GCA_030150425.1 Yimella sp.
GCCCGCGCGACCGGCGGTGACACCATGGCGGACACGTCGGCGCCGGCCTGCGCGCACACGCGGATCAGCGACGACGCGTAGTGGGAGACGCCCGGCGAGGCCGGCATGAACAGCGTCTCCACCCCGGTCATCTCGGTGTTCATCTGCGCCATCGGCAGCTCGTAGCCGAAGTCGGTCTCGTTGCGCAGCCCCTTGACCATCACGCCGGCGTCGAGCGTGCGACAGACGTCGACCGCGAGCACGGCGCCGAACGCCTGCGCGCGTACGTTCGGCAGGCCGGTGACCGACTCCTCGATCAGGCGCACCCGCTCCTCCGGGGAGAAGGTGCCCGATTTCTCGGGGTTGTGGATCACCGCGACGACGACCTCGTCGTACAGGGCGGCGCTGCGCCGGATGACGTCGAGGTGACCGACGGTGATCGGGTCGTACGACCCCGGGCAGACCGCCCGCCGCGGGTTCGCCCGCGGCGCCTGGGGTGAGTTCGGGCTCGAGGTCATGCGACATCTCCTTCGGGGACGTAGTCGGCGAACCAGACGGTCGTCTCGCCGTAACGGCGCGGACCGATCAGCTCGACGTCGGCCGGCCACACCGGCTCGGGCGAACGGGACGAGCGCTCGACGACCAGCACGGCGTCCTGCGCCAACCAGCCGCCGGCGAGCGCCGCCAGGACCTGCTCGAGTTCCTCCTCCCCCACCGCGTACGGCGGGTCGAGGAAGACCAGGTCGAACTGCTCGGTGGCGGCTCCGGTGACGAACCGCAGCACTGCGTCGGTGCGTACGACGGCACCCGGCAGCGCGAGGTCGCGCACGTTGCGGGAGGCGACGGCTGCGGCCTTGCGGTCCTTCTCGACCAGCACCGCGCGGGTCGCCCCACGACTGGCCGCTTCGAGGCCGAGGGCGCCCGAACCGGCGTAGAGGTCGAGCACCCGCGCACCGGCGAGGGCGTCGAGGTGGTCCAGCCGGGCGAAGAGGGCCTCACGGACCCGTTCGCTGGTCGGTCGGGTGGCGTCGCCGGCCGGGGTGGCCAGGCGGCGCCCGCCGACGGTGCCGGCGATGATCCGGGTCATCAGCCACGCTCCAGGAAGGCGATCTGGTCGGGGTCGAGCCGCTCGGTGAGCAGTTCGGCGAGCGCCGGGTGGCGCTCGAGCTTGGGATCGTCGGCGATGATCCGGGCGGCGTCCTGTCGGGCCAGCTCGATCAGTTCGACGTCGGCCGGGTGGGTCAGCCGCAGCAGTTGCAGGCCGGACTGTCGTCCGGACTGGCTCTTGCCCAGCACGTCACCCTCCTTGCGCAGTTTGAGGTCGAGGTCGGCCAGCTCGAAACCGTTCGTGGTGGCGGCGACCGCGGTCAGCCGGTCCATCGTCTCGGGATTCTCGGTGGCGGTGACCAGTAGGCACAGGCCGCCGGCACTACCCCGCCCGACGCGGCCGCGCAGCTGGTGCAGCTGCGAGATGCCGAACCGGTCGGCGTCCATGATCACCATCGCGGTGGAGTTCGGCACGTCGACACCGACCTCGATGACCGTGGTCGAGACCAGCACGTCGATCCGACCGGCGGAGAACTCGCCCATCACGGCGTCCTTCTCCTCCGGCGCCATCCGGCCGTGGAGCATCTCGATCCGCAGACCGGCCAGCGCCGGCTGGGACCGCAGCTGGTCCAGCAGGCTCACCACGGAAGTCAGCGGAGGCTTGGCCGGGCGCGCCACGGCGCTCTCCCCCGACTCGTCCTCGACGTCGTCGTAGTCGAGCAGGTCGAGCGGGTCCTCGGGATCGTCGTCGTCACCGATCCGGGGACACACGACGTAGGCCTGGTGACCGGCCGCCACCTCCTCGGCGAGCCGCTGCCAGACCCGATCGACCCAGCCGGGCTTCGCGACGGGGACGACGTGGGACACGATCGGCGCGCGACCGGCCGGCAGTTGCGCCAGCTCCGAGGTCTCCATGTCGCCGAACACGGTCATCGCGACGGTGCGCGGGATCGGCGTCGCGGTCATGACCAGCACGTGAGGCGGGCGAGTCGCCTTGCCGCGCAACGCATCCCGCTGCTCGACGCCGAAGCGGTGCTGCTCGTCGACGACCACCAGGCCGAGATCCATGAACTTCACGGTGTCCTGGATGATCGCGTGGGTTCCGATGAGGATGCCGATCTCCCCGGTGATCACACCGAGCAGCACCTTCTCCTTCTGCGCCTTGGTCATCGAGCCGGTGAGCAGACCGACCTGGGTGCCTTCGTCCGCACCGCCGAGCAGGCCGCCCTCGGCGAGGTCGCCGAGCATCCGCCGGATGGACCGATCGTGCTGCTGGGCGAGCACCTCGGTGGGCGCCAGCAGCGCCGCCTGCGCACCCGCGTCGACCGTGGCGAGCATGGCCCGCAGCGCGACGATCGTCTTGCCGGAGCCGACCTCACCCTGCAGCAGCCGGTTCATCGGCCGCTCGCGCGCGAGGTCCTCGGCGATCTGCGCGCCGACCTCCTTCTGCCCCTCGGTCAGCTCGAACGGCAACCGCTGGTCGAACGCGGCGAGCAGCCCGCCGGACCGCGGCACGCGAGGTGTCGCCGGCTGCGCGTCGTGCTCGGCGCGCCGCGCGGCCAGCGCGGTCTGCACCACCAGGGCCTCGTCGTACCGCAGCCGCCGGCGACCGAGCCCGGCGTGGCCCTGGGAGGTCGGCAGGTGGATCAACCGGTAGGCGTCGGCGATGCCGACGAGGTCGTGCGCCTCGCGCAATTCCTCCGGAACGGGGTCGGCGGCGTCCCAGACGTCCAGCGTCGTGCGTACGGCGATCGAGACCGCGAGGTCGTTGGTGCTCGGGATCGGCAGGTACGTCGGGATCATCCCGGAGGCGAACAGCCGCGCTTCCTCCGAGTCCCCGGTGATCGCGGTGTACTCGGGATGGGCCAGTTGCCGCTTCCCGTTGAAGGCCTGCAGCTTGCCGCGGAACAACGCCTTGGTTCCGGGTCGCAGGTTCGCTTCGTGTGCGTGAGCCGCGTTGAAGAAGACCAGCGCCGCCTCGACGCCGTCGGCATCCCGGATCGTGGCCGTCATCATCTTCTTGCCGTACTTCGTCTTCTTGGTCGTCGCCGAGACGACGGAGGCGATCAGCACCGCCATCTCCCCGAACGCGAACTCGCTCAGCCGACCGGCTGCGTTGACGTCGAGGTAGCGCCGCGGGAAGAAGTCGAGCAACTGCCCGACGGTCTCGATCCCCCGTTTGCCGATGTTGTCGGCGAAGCGGTCACCGACGATGCCCTTGAGCTTGGTCCGGCGATCGATGCCCGCCATCACTCCACCCCGACCGCGAGGACGACCGGACCACCGCCGTCGACCACGGTGACCTCGACTCCGGGGTGACGCCGGCCGAGGTCCGTACGCAGGGTGTCGCCCAGCGCCGACGGGGCGCCGGCGCCGGTGACGAGCGTGACCAGTTCGGCGTCGTGCTCGGTGACCAGCACCTCGATCAGACGGGCGGCCACCGGCAACGCCTGCGCGGCGTGGGTGATCGCCTCGCCGTCGATCGTGCCGACGAACTCCCCTGCCGCACAACGACCGTCGGCGGTGTCGAGGTCCTCGGTCGCGGTGTCGACCGCACCCGTCGACAGGTCGACCAACGCACTGTCGACGGCGTTTAGCACCGCGTCGGCGTCGTGTTCGGGGTGGGCGACGGCGAGCGCTGCGAGGAACTCCACCGGCCCGGCAGCGCCGGGACGGATGACGCGGATGTCCTTGTCCTGCAGTGACTTCTGCAGCGCGTCGCAGGTCGTCGAGGCGCGCTCGCCGTCGGCGATGAGCAGGACCTGCGTGAGGCCGGTCTCCCTGATCGCGCGTACGGCCGCTGCCCGGGACAGGCGTCCGGCGTCGGCGGCCACGACGGTGCGGCCCTCGTCGCGGGCCATGCGTGCGAGGCCGGCGGACTCGGCGACAGCCACGACGAGGGTGCGGGCGTCGCGGTCGACCGGCATGTGCAGCGTGCGGGTGGCCAGTTCGTCGGTGAACCGCGTGACCACGAACCGGTGCGGGCGGCCGGCGTCGGCGCCGGCGTTCAACGCGGCGGACACGTCGTCGACGTGGACGTGGACCGACCAGGTCTGCGGTCCACCCGCGACGACCAGCGAGTCACCGAGCTTGTGCAGCCGCGCGCGCAACGCGTCGATCCGCGCCTGGGTGGTGTCGGAGACGAGGTACATGACCTCGTACGCCGGACCGTCGGCGGAACCGTGGGCGTCGTCCTGGCAGTCGAGCGCGGTCAGCCGGGTCGCGGGTTCGGTGAGCCAGTCGGGCACCTCGCGCGCGGCGCCGACCGGGCTGTCGTCGGCGGCGACGACCCGTTGCAGCGACTC
>JASLFY010000112.1 GCA_030150425.1 Yimella sp.
GATGCCGCCCTCGACGACACCCAGCCCACACCTGGTCAGGCCGGGGTCAACACCCAGGACGCGCACTTGCCCTCCTCGCACACATGTTCGGTGCGCCCACCGTAACCGGCGGCCCGCACCGGTCCGTGCACCGCCACGCCCGAAGCAGAAATCCGCGCGGTCCGGGCCGGTCGGAAGTGCTCCCTACGGCGCGGACTCGCGCGGATCTCGTGGTGGCTGATCAGTCCTCGGCGTCGAGCTCGGCCAGGACCTCGTCGGAGACGTCGCCGTTGGCGAAGACGTTCTGCACGTCGTCGGAGTCCTCGAGGGCCTCGATCACGCGGAACATCTTCTTGGCGCCCTCCTTGTCGAGGGGCACCTCGACGGTCGGCAGCCAGGACGACTCGGCCGAGTCGTAGTCGACGTCGGCCGCCTGCAGCGCCTGACGGATCGCGACGAAGTCGCCGGCGTCGGAGATGATCTCGAAGGTCTCGCCCAGGTCGTTGATCTCCTCGGCGCCCGCGTCGAGCACGATCTCCAGCAGGTCGTCCTCGGTCTTGTCGCCCTTGGGCACGATCACGACGCCCTTGCGCTGGAACTGGAACGCGACCGAACCGCTGTCGGCCATCGAGCCGCCGTTCTTCTGCAGCGCGGTGCGGACCTCGGCGACGGCGCGGTTCTTGTTGTCGGTGAGGCACTCGATGAGCAGCGCGACACCGCCGGGGGCGTAGCCCTCGTACATGAGGTTCATGTACTCGGCGCCACCGCTCTCGGCGCCCGATCCACGCTTGACCGCGCGGTCGATGTTGTCGTTCGGCACCGAGGACTTCTTCGCCTTCTGAATGGCGTCGAAGAGGGTCGGGTTACCGGCCGGGTCGCCGCCGCCGGAGCGGGCCGCGACCTCGATGTTCTTGATCAGCTTCGCGAAGAGCTTTCCGCGCTTGGCGTCGATCGCAGCCTTCTTGTGCTTGGTCGTCGCCCATTTGGAGTGACCGCTCATGTCTCCCTCTACGCGTGTCGTCGTATGTGTTCGTGTGCGTGCCGCGGGTTGTTCCGCGGGTTTCGTGCGCCCTGCGGCGGCCGGTACGCACGCAGGCCGTCGATCATCCTACGGCGCGCCGCCGGGCCGGGTCATCCGTGGCCTACTGCTCGGGCCCCTCCCAGGTCCACCGGGTCAGCGGCAGTCCGGTCGGTACGTCGTCGGCGCTGCGGTGGTACGCGGCCATCGGGACGTGGGTCGCCCAGGCCCAGTAGTCGTGCAGCGCGCCCGCCACCTCCGGGTCTGCGGCGAGTCCGGCGTCGCGGATCGCCCGGTCGAAACAGGCGATCGCCGCCTCGTCCATCTCGCGGTGTTCGCCGTTGCCGGAGTGCAGGCGTACGACCTCGGTCTGGTCACCGAAATGCCCGGAATAGGCGGCGGGACCGCCCAACGCCTCGGCCAGGTACGCGGCAAGTCGCTCGACGTGGTCGTCCCGGAAGCCGTGACTGAAGGCGTGGCCGACGATCGGATCCGCGACCGCGTGGTCGTGCCAGGCCGCCGCCAACCGGCGCATCCCCGCCATGCCGTCGGCCGCTTCGAAGATCGTCCCCTGCTCCGGATCCATCCGCCCACGCTACTGCGGGCGGACCCGGTCAGGCGGTCGAGCGGACCAGTCCGACGAAGTGACTGTGGACCCGGTGGTCTCCGGTCACCTCGGGGTGGAAGGACGTCGCCAGCAGGGTGCCCTGTTGCACCGCCACGGGGTGTCCGCTGGCCGCGCCGTGTCCGTCCGGAACGCGGGCCAGGACCTCGACGCCCTCCCCCACCTCCTCGACCCACGGTGCCCGGATGAACACCGCGTGGACGGGGTCGTCGCCGATGACCGGCATCGGCAGCTCGGTCTCGAAGGAGTCGACCTGTCGACCGAAGGCGTTGCGGCGCACGGTGATTCGCATGCCACCGAGGGTCTGCTGGTCGTGCGTGCCGTCGAGGATGCGGTCGGCCAGCAGGATCATGCCCGCGCACGACCCGTACGCCGGCATCCCGTCGGCGATGCGCCGCACGATCGGCTCGCGCACCTCGAAGATGCGGGTGAGCTTGTCGATCGTGGTCGACTCGCCGCCGGGCAGCACGAGCCCGTCGATGCGCTCGACCTCCTCCGGTCGACGTACGGCGACCGCCTCGGCCCCGGCGGCCCGCAGCGCCGCGAGGTGTTCGCGTACGTCGCCCTGGACCGCCAGCACGCCGATCAACGGCGCGCGCCTACCCTGCGTCATGTGTCTGCTCCTTCGGTGGTGATCCGGCCACGCCGGTCAACTGATCTTCCGGTCCTCGTCGAGGCGCTCGGCGCGCAACAGCCGCGCTCGAACTACCCGTTGGAGTGGCCGCTGCCCTATCCGGCGGTCCGGTTCGTCCGCCGCGCCTCCGAGGTGTCGGCGTGGACCGCCGAGGTCGGCGGCGTCGTCGCCGGCCACGTCAGTCACACCGTCGTGTCGGACGACGCGACCGGCCGAGTCTGGGCGGACGCCCTCGGCCGGCCGGTCGACGAACTCGGTTGTGTCTCGGTTCTTTTCGTCGGTCCGCAGTTCCTGTCGGCCGGAGTCGGCGGCCGGTTGCTCGACACCGCGGTCGCCGAGATCCGCGCCGCCGGGCTCCTGCCGGTGCTCGACGTGACCACCGGCACCGGGTCGACCGCGGCGCAGGTCTACCGGCACCGCCGCTGGCAGCTGGTCGGCACCGGTCGCCCGGAGTGGCTGCCCGCCGACGCCCCGGACGTCGAGTTCTACGCGCTGCCCGACGGCGTCGGTGTCGAGCGGCGTAGCGGGACCGTGGTGCGTGGCCACGGCGTGGCGTCCGGTTGGTCGCCCACGACGCCGTACCCGGCCGGCAGCATCGAACTGCAGGCGCCGCACTTCGCCGAGCGTGGAGTGCCACTGACCGGGCTGCGTCCCGCGACGATCAACCTGGACCTCGGCGAACCGGTCGAGGTCGTCCGCCCGACCGTCACGCTCACCGACGTCGCGTGGACGCCGTTGCACGGCCCGGAGACCTTCTCGTTCGTCCGCTGCCGGGTCGGTGCCCGCCACGGCTACCTGTACTGGCCGCATCCGGACACCAAACCGCTCCACTTCCAGTCGGGTTCGGTCGTCGAACTGATGCTCCCGGACCTGCCCGGCCTGTCGTACGGCGACCACCTCGAGGTGGAACTGCCGGCCGGCGCCCTCCGAGGTAACTGATCCGGTCCGGGGGAACGCGAACATTCGCGTTCGCTCGAACCGGACCAGTTCTCTCGGTCACCAGCCGCGTTCGGCCAACCGGTGCGGCTGCGGGATCTCGTCGACGTTGATGCCGACCATCGCCTCGCCGAGCCCACGGGAGACCTTGGCGATCACGACGGGGTCGTCGTGGAAGGTGGTCGCCTTGACGATCGCGGCGGCGCGCTGCGCCGGGTTGCCGCTCTTGAAGATGCCCGATCCGACGAAGACACCCTCGGCGCCGAGCTGCATCATCATCGCGGCGTCGGCCGGTGTGGCGATGCCGCCGGCGGTGAAGAGCACGACCGGCAGCTTGCCGTTCTGCGCGACCTCCTTGACCAGCTCGTACGGCGCCTGCAGCTCCTTCGCGGCGACGAACAGCTCGTCCTCGGGCAGGTTCTGCAGCCGGCGGATCTCCTGGCGGATCTGGCGCATGTGGGTGGTCGCGTTCGACACGTCACCGGTGCCGGCCTCGCCCTTGGAGCGGATCATCGCGGCACCCTCGGTGATCCGGCGCAGCGCCTCGCCCAGGTTGGTCGCACCGCAGACGAAGGGCACGGTGTACTGCCACTTGTCGATGTGGTTGGCGTAGTCGGCCGGGGTCAGCACCTCGGACTCGTCGATGTAGTCGACGCCGAGGCTCTGCAGCACCTGCGCCTCGACGAAGTGGCCGATGCGGGCCTTGGCCATCACCGGGATCGAGACGGCCTCGATGATGCCGTCGATCATGTCCGGGTCGCTCATCCGGGAGACGCCGCCCTGCGCGCGGATGTCGGCCGGGACCCGCTCGAGGGCCATGACCGCGACGGCACCGGCGTCCTCGGCGATCTTCGCCTGCTCGGGAGTGACGACGTCGATGATGACGCCGCCCTTGAGCATCTCGGCCATACCGCGCTTCACCCGGGCGGTGCCGACACTCGGGGCGGCGGTGGACTGGTCAGGGG
>JASLFY010000129.1 GCA_030150425.1 Yimella sp.
AGCGGACCGCCTCGGTGAGCTGGGTGGCCCGGAGCTCGGCCGCCTCCACCACCTGGGCGCCGCGCAGCGCGACGGAGGCGTGGGTGGCGAAGACGAGCGCGATGTCGCGGTCGACGTCGTCGAGCCCGTGCGGGGTGCGCGAGTAGTAGTTCAGCGCCCCCATCCGGGGGCCGGCGTCGCGGGGGAACATGCCGGTGGCGAACACCGCGTGCAGCCCGAGGTCGGCGGCCGCGGGGCCGAACTTCGTCCAGCGGGAGTCGTGGCGCAGGTCGGGCGAGGCGGCGAACCCGAGCCCGCCCTCCAGGGTGGCCTCGACGCACGGGCCCTCGCCGTGCTCGTACTGCACGGCGTCGGCCTTGCTCGCGACCGGGTCGGTCTCGACCGGCGTCGTGAACTCGCCGTCCTGGCGCCAGGTCACCGAGACGACGTCCGCACCGACCACGGCCTGCGCGCTCCGGACGATCCGCTCCAGGACCTGGCCGACGCCCAGCCCGCTCTCGCCCACGGACAGCGCCTCGCTCAACGAGACGAACTCCTCGGCGAGCGGACCGAGCGCCTCGTGGTCATCGTTCACGAACCGTTCCCGCTCCTCCCGCCACTCCTGCACGTCGGCCACCGACGGATCATCGCATCCCGGGCCGTCGTGCAGGAGGAGAGCGGCGGTCAGGCCGCGACCGGAGCAACCCGTTCGCGCAGGCGGCGCAGCGTGGCGACGGCGGCCCGGCCCGCGGGCAGGGCCCGGCGGCGGCGCTTCTCGATCGGCGCGCTGCCTCCGGGCAGCGAGAGCCGCGCGATCTTCCACAGCACGCCGCCGTACTGCTTCCACATCGGGCCGGCGTGGTAGGGCAGGCCGTACCGCCGGCAGAGGTCGCGGATCTTCGGCGCGACCTGCGCGTACCGGTTGGACGGCATGTCCGGGAAGAGGTGGTGCTCGATCTGGTGGGAGAGGTTGCCGGTCATCAGGTGCAGCAGCGGCGAACCCTCGATGTTCGCGGAGCCGAGCATCTGGCGGATGTACCACTCGGCCTGGGACTCGTCCTCCAGCCGCTCCTCGTCGAAGGTCTCGACCTCGACCGGGAAGTGCCCGCAGAAGATCACCGCGTGGGACCACACGTTGCGGATCGTGTTGGCGACGAGACCACCGAGGGCGGCCGGGACGAACGAGGGGCCCGACAGCGCGGGGAACACCACGTAGTCCTTGAGGGCCTGCTTGCCGGCCTTGCGCGCCATCTTCTTGATCTCGGGCATCTTGTCGGCCCACGTCGCGCGACCGTCGGCGATCTGGTCGAGCTCGAGGTCGAACGACGCGATCCCCCACTCGAAGATGAGTGCGAGCCCCAGGTTGGTCAGGGTCTGGAACAGGTGGTGCGGGCCCCACGGCTGGTCGGGGTCGACCCGGAGCACGTTGTAGCCGATGTCCCGGTCCTTGCCGTGCACGTTCGTGTACGTGTGGTGCAGGTAGTTGTGGGTCTGCTGCCAGCTCGCGGCGGTCGAGACGTGGTCCCACTCCCACGTCGTGGAGTGGATCTCCGGGTCGCGCATCCAGTCCCACTGGCCGTGCAGGACGTTGTGGCCGATCTCCATGTTCTCGAGGATCTTGCCGAGGGACACCCCGGCGATCCCGAGCGCGAGCATCGGCTTGTGCTTGGCGAAGACGAGCGAGAGCCGGCCGCCCATGTCGAGGCAGCGGGCCACCTTGATCACCCGGCGGATGTACGCCGCGTCGGCGGCGCCCCGCTGGTCGAGAACCTCGTCGCGGATCGCGTCGAGCTCACGGCCCAGCTCGGCCACCTGCTCGTCGCTGAGGTGGGCGGCCGCGGACGGCCGGTTGCGGGTGCCGCCGTCGGTCGGCAGCACACCGGTGCGCTTCTTCTCGCTCTCGGAGTAGACGGCGGTACGGCCGTCGACCCGCGGGCTGAGGATGGTCATGTGATCGTCTCCTTGGGGTGGGAGTCAGATGTCGAGGTGGACGGGGCCCACCGGGGTCGTGATGCAGGTCTGGATGAGTTCGCCTTCGTCGCAGCGCACTTCGCCGTCGCGCAGGTCGCGCACCTGGCCGGACACCAGCGGCACGAGGCAGCTACGGCAGATGCCCATCCGGCAGCCGTGCGGCATGAGGACGCCGGCCTCCTCGCCGAGTTCGAGCAGCGTGGTGGTGCCGTCGGTGCTGATCTCCTTGTCCGACTTGGCGAAGGTGACCGAGCCGCCGACGGTGTCGGGCGACACCAGTTCGGCCGCGGCGAATCGTTCGACGGACAGCCCGTCGGGCAGTCCGGCCGAGCGCCAGAGGGTTTCGGCGTCGTCGAGCAGGGCCGCCGGCCCGCAGACGTACGCCTTCCGCGACCGCCAGTCGGGGCAGAGGGCGTCGAGGGTGGCCGGGTCGGCGAAGTCGATCCGGCCGTCGGCGGCGGTGAACCGGCGGACCACTTGGAAGCCGGAGTGGTCGCGCTCCCACTCGCGCAGCTCGTCGGTGAACAGCGCCTCGGCGGGGGCGCGGGCGGAGTGGATGAGCACGACGTCGGCGTCGGACCGGCGCGGCAGCAGGGTGCGCAGCATCGACATCACCGGGGTGATACCGCTGCCGGCGGTGATCATCAGCAACGGGCGCGGGCCGGTGGGCAGCACGAAGTCGCCCTGCGGCGGCGCGAGGAACAGCAGGTCGCCGCGCTTGGTGTGTTCGACCAGGTAGCTCGACACCCGACCGATCGCGGTGACGGTGATCTCCGGGTCGTCACCCTCGGCGGTCGACAGCGAGTAGGAACGCCACTGCCGTACGCCGTCGATCTCCACGCCGATCCGCGCGTACTGACCCGCGAGGTGGGGTTCCCAGTCCTTGCCCGGGCGGAACGCGATCGTCGCCGAACGGCTGCCGTGGCGGGTCACCGAGGTGACGACGCCGCGCAACTGGCGGGACGAGGCGAGCGGGTTGAACACCTGCAGGTAGTCCTGTGGGGTCAAGGGGGACGTGAAAACGGTCGCAACGCGATTGACGGCCGAACGAACTCCCATGTCTCCAGTGTGATTGGCGCTGTCGGCGCAACAGGTGAGTCCGCGAGTAGAATTTGATCGACAGTTTTGTGTTCAGGCAACAAATGAGGCGGTGAGTTGTGACTTTTGAGGCCGAGGTGGGCCCGCGGTACCCGTGGGCTGAACTTCCGCTGGACGTACGCGGGGTGTTCACCGAGGTGCTGCCCGATGTCGTCGAGGCGATCGTGCGCCGCATTCCCCAGGAAGTCACCGAGTACTCCCGGCCGTTGGAGGGCGAATTCGGAGCCGCCGTACGCCGCGGCGTCGAGGTCGCGATGCGCCGACTTTTCGTCGAGCTGCCAGGACGCGACGAGCCGGCCTTCACCCCGGAGACCCGGGCGGTCTACCGCGCACTCGGCACCGGTGAGGCGCGCACCGGCCGCTCGCTCGAGGCGTTGCTGGCGGCGTACCGACTCGGCGCCCGGATGACGTTCCGGATGGTCTCCGAGCGGGCACTGGCGAGCGGGGTCGACCCGGGCAAGCTGTTGGCGCTGGGGGAGTCGATCTTCATCTACATCGACGAGGTGTCGGCCGCGAGCATCGAGGGTTACGCCGACGAGCAGTCCCGGCAGGTCGGTGAGCGCGACCGCGCCCGCCAGGCGCTGCTCAACCTGTTGCTGTCCGGTGCCGCAGACGAGGCCGAGGTGCGCCGGCTGACCGTCCACGCCGGGTGGACGCTGCCGGACGTGCTCTGTGTGGTCGTCACCCCGTTGGACCGGGCCGAGGGACTGCGGTTGCGGCTGGGTGACCGGGCGCTGGTCTCGGCCCGCGGCGGCCAGGCGATCGCGCTCGTGCCCGCGCCGGCCAGTGCATCCCAGCTGCGCGCCCTCAAGGCGCGACTGGCAGGTCGGTCGGCCTGGATCGGACCGGCCCGGGTCTGGCAGCAGGTCGCCGAGTCGTGGCAGGCGACCCTGCAGGCGCTCGCCCTTCCCGCGGTCGAGGAGCCCCGGTGGGTGGTCGACCACACGGTCGACGTGCTGCTCGCCGCGCAACGGCCATTGGTCGACGATCTCGCCGCGCGCCGCTTGGCGCCGCTCGCGGAGTTGTCCGCGGCGGCGCGGGAGCGGTTGCTCGACACCCTCGCCTCGTGGCTGCGGTGGCGTGGTGAGCGACGCAAAGTCGCCCAGGAACTCCACGTCCACCCGCAAACTGTGGGGTATCGACTAGGACAGTTGCGCGAGCTCTACGGTGCCGACCTGGACGACCCGCAGGTGCGC
>JASLFY010000176.1 GCA_030150425.1 Yimella sp.
GTTCCCTTGCAGCACACCGGGATTCAACACGCTCACAGCTTCTCCTCCGACGCCTGGACCAGAACGACACCCTGGCCGGTGCACTGCAACTGCATCACCTCGCCACTGCCGCGACCGACCGCGTCCCGCCAGCTCATCGCGCTGCTCAGTTGGGTCTGCACGTTGCCGACCGTGCCGACGAACGCCTGCGGGTCGACCACGACCGGGCCGGCGCCGACGGGGATCTCGATCAGCTCGCCGTGGGCCAGGAGCACCACCGAGCCGACACCCTGCAACTGGGTGGTGAACATGCCGTTCCCGGTGAGTGCTCCGGCCGCGGCTCCGCGCAACGCTCCGCGCAGACCACCGCCGCCGCCCTGCTGGGACTGGGTGGAGACGATCGCCGCCTGCATCCCTGAGGTGTACGCGAGCACCCGCGACATCTCGGCCGTCACCTGACCGCCCTGCGGCAGGTCGACGACGTGGACGGCCAGACCCTTGTAGCCGTAGTGGACCTCGCCGGTGCCCTGGGCGATCATCGTGCGCTCGTGTTCGCCGCGCATCATCGAGCCGACCATGCCGCCCAGCGCGCCGGGCGCTCCACCGGCACCGGGCACCTGGTGGGGCGCGAAGGAGACCTGCCCGGAGTAGAAGAGCATCGCGCCGCGGCGGGCCACGATCGGCCCGGCCTGGGCCAGATTCACCGAGACGACCTTGCTGTTGACCTTGGAGAACATCGCGCTCACCGTTCCGCCGGCTGGATGGAGACGACGCCCTGGCCCTGCCAGCGCAGCGAGAACGCCTCGCCGCCGCCTTGGCCGATGGCCGAGCGCCACGACACGTCGGTCACGAACGACTGCTGCAGTTGCCCCTTGGCCGCCACGAAGGCGTCCGGGTCGACGACCAACGGCAGGTTCGGGTTGACCTCGAGGTGGATCAGCGGGCCGCCGGCGCTGAGCAGCGCGATCTGGCCGGTGCCGGTGACCGTGGTGGTGAACAAGCCTTGGCCGCCGCTCATCCCGCCGACCCCGGCGAACTGCACGTCGGTCTGCAGGTTGCCGGCCAGCGCGAGGATCTGCCGGCTCTCGACCCGCATCGTCTCGTTGTTCAGCGGCAACACCGTGACGTACTGCGCGTTCACCGCGAACTGCACGACACCGTCGCCGGTGCACTCCATCAGCGAGATCGACTCGCCGGTCGCGCGCTGCTTCAGACCGGCGAGAACGCCGGCCCCGCCACCGAAGCCGGCATTCTTGAACTGGACGTTTCCCTGGTACGAGACCATCGATCCGCTGATCGCTCGTACCGATGATTTCTGCAGTCGCGCTTCGACGATGCGCGACGAGCGTGCGAGGAGCTCCCCCACTCTTGCCTCCCGGTGTTCGTGTCGGTCCGCGCCGTACGACGAACCCCCGGTGGGAATTGTTCCCGACCTGTCGGCCGAGAGTTGCGACTCAGGGGTAGGTGGTCAGCATCCGGTGCTGGAGGTACTCCTGCACCTTCCACTGGTGGACGATCTCGGCCCAGGTGCGGCGGGCTGCCCGGGCGAGCAGGGTGGGCTGCCGGCGGCCGGCAGCGATCGCGGTGTCGTGGGCGACGCGCTGGGCGTCCCGGTCGACGGCGTCGGCGTTCAGGTTCATTGCGGTGCTGGGGTTCGCGGTGATGTTCATGACTCAACTGTGACGCCGTTCAATGGTAAGGACAAGCGAATGTTTCTTAACAACCGTTCAGTGGTTCTGTACGATTGATCCATGGTCGATGTGAACCGTCTCCGGGTCTTCCGCGCCGTCGTCGCCAGCGGCTCCGTGGGGGCCGCCGCGAACCACCTGGGCTACACCCCGTCGGCGGTCAGCCAACACTTGAGCGCCCTGCAGAAGGAGACCCGACTCACCCTCGTCGAGCGCAGCGGGCGCGGCATCGTCCCCACCCCGGCCGGTCTCGAACTCGCTTCCCGCAGTGAGGAATTGATGGGCTCGCTCGCACGATTGGACGGCTTCATCGAGGACCTGCGCGACGGCCGTACGGAGACCGTCACCGTCTCCACCTTCGCCTCCGCAGCGCAGGAGTGGCTGCCGTCGATCGCGGCGACCGTGATCCGCGAGTTCCCGTCCGTCGCGTTCAGCTTCCGGCTCAACGAGAACGGCATCACCCCGCTCGAGGCGCCGGACATCGAGATCGGCACCGAGATCCCTGCCGCCGACCCCGGTCGGATGGAGGGCTACGAGCGCCACGTGTTGACCACCGAGCCTTACGTCGTGCTGCTCCCGCCGGACCACCCACTGGCCGTGCAGGACGCCGTACGCCTGGCCGACCTCGCCGACAGTTCCTGGATCGACGACGACCCGGTCCGCACGACCTGTGGCCAGATCGTCGAATCAGCCACTCGCGCAGCGGGTTTCACGCCCCGGTACGTCGCCGAAGCCGGCGACCACCACAGCGCGATCGCGTTCGTCGGCGCCGGGATCGGGGTGACGGTCATGCCCGAGCTGGCGGCGCGCCACCTGCCCGACACCGTCGTACGCCGCCCGATCGTCGACCCGACACCGCACCGACGGATCGTCGCGTTCGTGCACCGACAGGCCCTGCTGCACCCCGCCGGCCGCCGGGTGGTGGAGCTGCTCACCGAACTCACCAGCGAACAGGAGCTCGCGGCCGGGTGACAAATCACCGCGGAGCAGGACCCGATGACTCCCTAGCGGACCTTGAGTTGCATCGACATCAGACACAAGCTAGCCGGCGGATCTCCTCTGCAGACACACGCAGCATCCCACCTCTTTCCTTTTCAAGGAGGTACTCCCCCGGCTTCAAACCGTCTAAATCCGACTTCGAAAAGGAAACTGACGTTCCAAAGTTGAAATACTTCCCACTACCCGCGCCGAACGTTGAGTATTCCCCAGAATAAACCGGCTCTTCCCAGATGACGGTGTAGCGCGGTTGTGAGGTAGTGGCCGCGCGTCGGTCCCGGGAGGAGGGTCGAGGCCTTCCGAGGATGGCAGTTCTGACGCTGTCTATCCGGAAGACCCCGACGTGCCTGACGCTACC
>JASLFY010000190.1 GCA_030150425.1 Yimella sp.
CTTCCGCGGGCTCGCCCCGTCGGGTGAGCCCGCGGAAGCAGACGCCGTAGATCAGGGAGAGGGTGTCGCCGGTACGGCTGTGCACCACGATGTCGGGATCGGTGTAGACCGCGAGCACGGAGGTGACCTCGACGTCGAGGCCGACCTCCTCACGCGCCTCTCGGACCGCGGCCTCGGCGAAGGTCTCTCCGGGGTCGACGCCACCGCCGGGCAGGCACCACAGCGAGTTGTCCTCGCGGCGGGTGACCAGCAACCGACCGTCGCGCAGCACCGCGACCGACGCACCGATCTTCTGCCGGGCGCCGCGTCCGACGCGGTCGCCGAGCTCCAAGGTCGCCCGGCGTACGGCGGGTTCGTAGGTGACCCAGGCGAATCCGTCCTGCTGGTCCCGGGAGACCTCACGCCAGTCGGCCGGGTCGAGCTCGGGGAAGTAGGTGTCTCCCTCGACCTCCTGATCGATCTCGGTGAGCAGGATGCGGTCGGCGAACCGGAGCGCCTGCGCGTAGATCTGGGCACCGCCGACCACGAAGACGTCGTCGTCGCCGACCAGCGCCAGCGCGTGGTCGAGGCTCGAGGCGACCTCCACCCCGGGGGCGGACCAGTCGGCCTGTCGGGTGATGACGATCGACCGGCGGCCGGGCAGCGCCCCCACCGAGTCGTACGTCTTGCGCCCCATGACCATCGGGTGGCCCATCGTGGTGCGCTTGAAGAACTTCAGGTCGGCCGGCAGATGCCAGGGCATGTCACCGTCGCGGCCGATGACCCCGTTGCGCGACCGGGCGGCGATCAGCGAGATCGTCATACCGCGATCGGCGCCTTGATCGTGGGGTCGGCGACGTAGCCGTCCAGGCTGATGTCGGGCAGGTCGAACTCGTCGATCGCGGTGATCTGCGGGTTCAGGCGCAGCGTCGGCAGCGCCTTGGGGGAGCGGGTCAGCTGCTCGCGTGCCTGGTCGAGGTGGTTCAGGTAGAGGTGTGCGTCGCCGAGCGTGTGGACGAAGTCGCCCACCCCGAGGCCGGTCACCTGGGCAACCATGTGGGTCAGCAACGCGTACGACGCGATGTTGAACGGAACGCCCAGGAAGATGTCGGCCGAGCGTTGGTAGAGCTGGCAGGACAACCGGCGTACGCCGTCGTCGCCGGCCGGCGCGACGTAGAACTGGAACATCGTGTGGCAGGGCGGCAGCGCCATGTCGTCGACGTCGGCGACGTTCCACGCCGACACGATGTGGCGGCGGGAGTCGGGGTTGGTGCGGATCGCGTCGATGACCTTCGCCAGCTGGTCGACGTGGCGGCCGTCCGGGGTCGGCCACGACCGCCACTGGTGGCCGTAGATCGGACCGAGGTCACCGAACTCGTCGGCCCACTCGTCCCAGATCGAGATCTTCCGGTCGTGCAACCAGCCGACGTTGGTGTCGCCGCGCAGGAACCAGAGCAGTTCCCCGAAGATCGACCGGAGGTGGAGCTTCTTGGTGGTCAGCACCGGGAACCCGGCCTGCAGGTCGAAGCGCATCTGGTGGCCGAAGACCGAGAGCGTGCCGGTGCCGGTGCGGTCGTCCTTGCGGGCGCCGTCGGTCAGGACACGATCGAGCAGGTCGAGGTATTGCTGCATGATCTGGACGCTAGCAGCGTGCCTCAGGACAACCGATAGCCTGACCGCATGACCACCAACCCCTTCGGCCGGATGCTGACCGCCATGGTGACGCCCATGCGTCCCGACGGATCCATCGACTACGACGCGGTGCAAGCGCTCGCCACTCACCTGGTGGACAACGGACACGACGGGCTGGTGGTCAACGGCACCACCGGCGAATCGGCGACCACCACCGACGAGGAGAACGTCGAGACCGTGCGCGCCGTCGTGGCGGCGGTCGGCGACCGCGTTCCGGTGACGGCCGGCGTCGGCACCAACGACACGGCCCACTCCGTCGCCGCGGCCCGGGCGATGGTCGCCGCCGGCGCCGACAACGCCCTCGTCGTGACGCCGTACTACAACAAGCCGCCGCAGGCGGGCATCGTCGAACACGTCCGCGCGATCGCGCAGGCCGCCGACGTGCCGGTCATGCTCTACGACATTCCGGGGCGCAGCGCGATCCCGTTGGAGAGCAGCACGATCGAGCAGTTGGCGCAGATCGAGCAGGTCCGCGCGGTCAAGGACGCCAAGGCCGACCTGTACGCCTCGAGCAAGCTGATGGCCGACACCGACCTGCTCTGGTTCTCCGGCGACGACGTGCTCGCCTTCTCCTGGCTGGCGCTCGGCGCCGTGGGCCACGTCGCGGTCACCGGCCACGTCGCCGGCAAGGAGTTCGCGGCGATGATCGCGGCGATCGACCGGGGCGACCTGGCCGAGGCGCGCCGCATCCACCAGCAGCTCATCCCGGTGATGGACGCGATCATGGGTGTCACCCAGGGCGCGATCATGGCCAAGGCCGCCCTGGCGATCCAGGGCGTCATCCCCTCCGACTTCTGCCGGCTGCCGCTGCTGCCGGCCACCGACGAACAACGGGGCATCGTGCGAGCTGCCCTGACGAAGGCAGGTCTTGCATGAGTCACCCGCACCCCGAACTCGGCGCTCCGCCGGCGCTGCCGAAGAACGGCGTACGCGTCGTCGCGCTCGGCGGACTCGGCGAGGTCGGCCGCAACATGACGGTGCTGGAGTACGACGGCCGTCTGTTGATCGTCGACTGCGGCGTGCTCTTCCCGGAGGACCACCCGGGCGTCGACCTGATCCTGCCGGACTTCGAGTACCTCAAGGACCGGCTCGACGACATCGAGGCGATCGTGCTGACGCACGGTCACGAGGACCACATCGGTGCGGTGCCCTACCTGCTGCGCCTCAAGCGCGACATCCCGCTGATCGGTTCGACGCTGACCCTCGCGCTGGTCGAGGCGAAGTTGAAGGAACACCGGATCCAGCCGTACACGATGGCGGTGAAGGAGGGCGGCCGCGAGCAGATCGG
>JASLFY010000215.1 GCA_030150425.1 Yimella sp.
CCGACGCCGACGGGCGCGACGTCTGCGTCGCGCTGCGCACCCGCGGGATCGACTCCCCCGTGCTGATGCTCACGGCGCTCGACGGCCAGCACCACAAGATCGGCGGCTTCGAGGCGGGCGCCGACGACTACCTGACCAAGCCGTTCGACGTGACCGAGTTGCTGTTGCGTGTGCGCGCTCTGCTTCGCCGCCGCCCCGACACCCTCACCGCCGCGGTCGACGACGACTGCGTGGTGCTGGACCCGACCGCCCACGCCGTACGCCGCGGCGACCGTACGCGGGCCCTGACGCCCACCGAGTTCCGGCTGCTGGGGCGGTTGGTGGCCAGCCCGGGCGAGGCAGTACGCCGACACGCCCTGGTCGCGGCCGGATGGCCCGCCGGGGCGTACGTCTCCGACAACACCCTCGACTCCTACGTACGTCGGCTGCGCGAGAAGTTGGGCGACCTGGCGGTCGCCGGCCGCCTGGTCACGGTGCGCGGGGTCGGTTACCGATGGCAGTGACGGGCTTCCGCGGCCGCCTGGTCGCCGTCTCGGTGTTGCTGGCGACCCTCGTGGTCGCCGTCCTGGTCGTCGTCTCGCACGTCCTGGTCGACCGGGTCGCCGACAACGACGCTGCGGCCCTGGCGAAGTCCCGCTCGGACGCCGTCGCCGCGAGCGTCACGGTCTCCGGCGGTCGGGTCATCTTGCTGGAGAACGGCAGCGAGGTGCTCGACACCGTGGCCTGGGTGTTCGCCGACGGCCATCCGATCGACGCCACAGTTCCCACGTCGCTGCACGCGCAGGTGACGGCGTTGGCGACCACCGGCAACACACGCAGCACCGTCGTCGGCCACGACCTGCTGCGCGCGACCCCGGTCCGGTTGCCCGGCCACCACGCCGTCGTCATCGTCCGGGTCGACCTGCAGCCGTACGCCACCTCCGCCCGGCACAGCCTCACGCTGTCGCTACTGCTCGGACTGGCGGCGATCGCCCTGGTCGGCCTGGTTGCGTACCTCGGCGTCGGTCGGGCACTGCGCGTGGTCCACGAGATGTCGGCTTTGGCCGACGAGTGGGGTGACCATCAGCCCGGGCGACGGTTCGACCTCGGGCCGCCCAAGGACGAGTTCGGCGAACTCGGCCACACCCTCGACCGGCTGCTGGACCGCCTCGACGCCGCTCTCGAGCAGGAGCGCCGCCTCACCGACGAGGTGGCGCACGAACTGCGTACGCCGTTGACCGCGTTGCGCGGCGAGGCCCAGCTCGCGCAGTTGACCGGTCGTCCGTTGTCGGCGGACGCCGTGCTCGCCGAGACCGATCGGCTCAACGGCGCCGTCTCGACCATCCTCGGCGCGGCGCGCGCCCGCACCGGCACCGCCGACGACTGCCTGTTGGAGCCGGCGGTCCGCACCGCGGTCGACCGTGCGGCGACCGGGGCCGGCCACTCCCTCGAGATCGCCACCGACCTCCGCGTCGCGACCGACGAGCAACTCGTCGTCGCTCTGCTGGCACCGTTGTTGGACAACGCTTTTCGTCACGCCCGCAGCCACGTACAGGTCATCGCCCACCGCGACCCGGACGAACCGCAGATCGTCGTCGACGTGGTCGACGACGGCCCCGGGTTCGCGATCGCGGACGTCGACCGCATGTTCGCCGCCGGGGTCAGCGGCGGTTCAGGCAACGGGCTCGGCCTGGGCCTCGCACGGCGCCTCGCCCGCTCCGCCGGCGGATCCGTACGCGCCGTCGCGGACGGTCGCGGACACGTGGAGGTGCGCCTGCCGGCCGGCATCGCTGACCCGGTCACGTAGTCAGGTTGTCGGCAGGTTCGCGACGGCATCGTCGGGGCATGACGACACTCACTGACACTCCCGTCAGCGCCCCGCGTACGCGGGAGATGCTGAACAAGGTCCCCGAGGTCACCATCTGGTTCTGGGTGATCAAGATCCTGTGCACCACGGTCGGCGAGAGCTTCGCCGACTGGATCAACACGACCCTGGGCGTCGGCCTGGTGAACACGGCCCTGATCTTCACCGCCGTGTTCGCGGTGGTGCTGACCGTGCAGCTGCGGCTGCGCCGCTACGTGCCCTTCGCCTACTGGCTCACCGTCGTCGTGGTCAGCGTCACCGGCACCCTCTACACCGACATCCTCACCGACCAGTTCGGCGTTCCACTGTGGATCAGCTCCACCGTGTTCGCGGTGCTGCTCGCGGCCGTGTTCGGCGTCTGGTGGATGCGTGAGCGCACCCTGTCGATCCACTCGGTGACCACCCGGTCGCGCGAGAGCTACTACTGGCTGACCGTCCTGGTCACCTTCGCCTTGGGCACCGCCACCGGCGACTGGACCCTCGAACTGACCGGCTGGAGCCCGGGGGTCTCGGTCCTGCTGCCGCTGGGTCTGATCGTGGCGATCACCGCCCTGTGGAAGTTCGGTGCGAACCCGGTGCTGTCGTTCTGGTTGGCGTACATCCTCACCCGTCCGCTCGGCGCGAACATCGGTGACTGGCTCGCCTCGCCGCACGTCGCGCAGAACCCGGGCGACCCGACCGGTCTCGACCTCGGCACCTTCACCACCAGCCTGATCTTCCTCGGCCTCATCCTGGCGACCGTCGTCTACCTGAGCGTCACCCGCACCGACGTCGTCGAGGTCCACGACGCCGTCCACCCGGTACGTACCGAGGACCCGCAGCGCGAGCGGATTGCGCTGGTCGGCTTCGGTGTTCTGGCGGTCGCGACCGCCGGGCTCTTGGTCTGGGCGAACGCCCAGCCGCACGTCGGCCCGGCGCCGGAGACGCCGGCGGCGAGTTCCACCGTACGGCTGGCCCCGGGGGCCGCGGCCAAGCACTTCCCCGCGTCCGACCTGAAGGCGCTGCGCACCCTCGCGTCGACCTCGCTGGCCGACGTACGCGCCGGGAAGGCCGCGGACGCGCACCGCACGACCCAGCGGTTGCGCGACCTGTGGGACGCCGACCAGGCCAAGCTGCAGCCGATGGACTCCGCCACCTGGACCGCGTTGGACAGCCAGATGGACCGCGTGTTGAAGACCTTCGGCATCGACCACCCGAACGCCCCGTTGCCGGCCGCTCAGCAGACCGCCGAACTGTCGGCGCTGGTCGCCGACCTGGGCTGAGTTCACCCGCCGCACGCCGGGACGGTTCCCCGACCGTCCCGGCGTTCGTCGCGTCCGCCACCTACGCTGACGCCCATGCTCGTTCACGTCCGCCTGACGGTGCCCGATCCGCTGATCCGGTCGGTGCTCGATCTGCTCACGGACAATCCGACGGTGACGAACCTGGTGCGGGTACACGGCGCGTCGCTCGATCCCGCAGGCGACCTGATCCAGGTGGACGTCGCCCGGGAAGCGGCGAGCTCGCTGCTGCAGGACCTCACCGATCTCGGGCTCGACCGCGACGGCGGGATCGTGGTGCTGCCGGTGACGGCGAGCCCGTTCCGGGCGGCAGACCGGATCGAACGGGCCGCCGCGGGCGCCCCCGACGACGCCGTCCTGTGGGACGTCATCAAGGAACAGGCGGCCTCCGGCGTACGCCCGACCATCACCTACCACCTGTTCCTGGTCATCGCGGTCCTGCTCGCCTCGATCGCGGTCATCACCGACTCGACGGTGCTGGTGGTCGGCGCGATGGTGGTGGGTCCGGAGTTCGCGACCGTCGCCGCGATCTGCACCGGGCTGCTGTTCCGCAGGGCACGCCTGGTGTACGACGGCGCACGACTGCTGCTGTTCGGTTTCCTCTTCGCCATCGCCGTGACCGCCGTGATCGCGTGGTGCGGCGCCCGGCTCGGCTGGATCGACCACGCGATGGTCTCCGGCCCACACCCGCAGACCGGCTTCATCTGGCACCCCGACAAGTGGTCGTTCGTGGTCGCGCTGCTGGCCGGCGCGGCGGGCGTCATCGCCCTGTCCGCGGAGAAGGCGCAGACGATGGTCGGGGTGTTCATCTCGGTGACCACCGTGCCGGCCGCCGGCAACCTCGCGCTCGCGCTGGCGCTCTGGGCGCCCGGCGAGATCCGCGGATCGCTCAGCCAACTCGGCCTGAACCTGCTGGGGATGCTGCTCGCCGGCACCGCGACCCTCGTCGCCCAACGACTGTTCTGGCACCGCATCGACCGGCTGACCGAACCGCTGTTCGGCCGCACCCGCTGAGATCCCCGACGTTGTCGGTGGTCGGTGTGAGGCTGTCCGCATGACCGTTCTCGTCGCCTCG